>JAEZKS010000027.1 GCA_023436075.1 Methanobacteriota archaeon | reverse complement strand
GCATAAGACATACTGTGACTGCCAGTGCAGACGGCAAGGCGAGCTTCGTGATCGGGCCGTCTCCGGTCATGCACACGTACAGCGTGATCGCCGAGGCCAATGGCCATTCGGGGAACGTCTCTGTGCGGTTCATGGAAGCGAACCTGTACCTGTCAGGCTATAATGAGACGGTTCCCGCAGGCAAGGAAGTTACGATCACGGCACTGCTGCGCGATGGCGACCTCACGTCGGTCCCAGGTATCCTGCTCACCTTTGACGTCGACTCGCCTGATGGTCTGGCCACTCCGTCGTCGTTTTCCGGCTACACCGATCCCAACGGGAGGGTTTCATTTACTTTCAAGACCAGCCCTACCACCGGTTTGAACACAGTCACGGTCGGCAACCAGAGCCTGGGCAGCAATCTGCGCTCCGCACGGATTCGGGGCATCGGGGGCCAGGTGAGCCAGATCACTCTGACCACCACATCACCGGTATTGGCCGACGGCAGCACAAGCTGCCTCTTGAGGGTATGGGCTAAGGATAGCATGGGCAACCCTGCGAGTAACGAGGAGCTTACCGTAGTCCGCAACTACGTCGAAAGCTACCCGATCACCACGAACATCAACGGCTTCTACGAGCTTGACGTCGGCGCATCGCAGTACGTCGGTGACGTGCGCTTCGACGTCACGTCGGCGAGCGGCGTCACGAACAGCATCAACGCCACGTACATGGCTGGCCCGCCGGCGAGGACAGTCATCAAGGCGATGCCCAATGTGATTGCCAGTTCGGAAGTGCCGAATCCTCCGGACAAGAGCGACGTCCACATGACGGACATCATAGCGGAAGTGACTGACCAGTGGTATCACCCTCTAAAGGGCTATAGTATCACGGTATTGTCCACGAACCCCACCGCTGGCACCATCGTCGGCCCGGCGAGCGGCGTCACGGACGATAACGGCGCATTCTACACTCAGTTCCGCCTCGGCGACCACAGCAATGGCACCGGGACAGTGGACGTCCGGGCCGTGAGCGGGACATTCTTCTCGACCTGCCAGATCACCTATACGAACGTCTCGTTCCTGAGCGTGGACACAAGCATCACGCCACGCAACGTCTCGGTCAACGGCACGATCAACGTGGGCATAACAATCAAGGGCGTCGGATGGAACAGCCGACAGCCCGTGGACCTGATGCTGATCACCGACCGCTCGGGCAGCATGGACTGGTACGCAAACATCATAGACGGCCCGTACTACGACACGACCACTAGCTCGGGCAAGGAGTTCCCGGTCGGGACCTTCTATAACCCGGTCAAGAGGAACCTGCAGTTCATGGTCTCAAGCCCGTACACGAACTACGACGACGGCAGCTACTACTACGGCCTGAAGATCGTGGGACCGGGCGGCACCAAGTACGGCACTCAGAGTGCCAACGAGAACTATTACATTTACACGAACGCACCGGTTGGCACGTACACAATCTACGCAAAGGCGCAGTACAGCGCCGGAGGCGGCAGGCCTTCGTACAGCTACGCCGTACTCACGACGCCGAAGCGTCTCGGCTCGGCCGGACTGGACCTGGACAGCGCTGCCAAGGTGGCTGCGACGCAGCTAGTCAACAACATGACCAACGCAGACCAGATAGGCCTGGCATCGTTCAACACGCAGGCGACGCTGAATGCAGGACTGAAGAACGTCGTTACCAGCACCACTAATAAGACAAACCTGATCAAAGCCATCAATAACCTGGACGCCAATGGAGGTACCTATCCATCCACCGGCATCGAGAAAGCCCTTCAGGAGTTCTCATCGCACGGCCGAAGCACCGCCAAGCAGGTCGCCATCCTGCTCTCGGACGGCTACTCGCAGAGCCCGGCAAACGACATCGCACAGGCGGTAGCGGCGAAGAATAAAGGCGTCATCATCTACACCATCGGCATGGGCATGGCGGACAACGCGACACTCGAGGCCATCGCGCACACTACTGGCGGCGAATACTATCGGGCTACTTCGAGTCAGGAACTGGCCGACCTGTACCAGCAGATCTTCAGGAACGTCTCGGAAGTCATCGCCACGCAGTCCGAGCTGAACCTCATCTCCGAGCGCTCGATCGTCAACGGCACGCTCATGAACGATACTGAGTACGTGCCGGGCACCGCACAAGTGTACTTCACAAACGGCGGCAAGGCCCAGATTGAGCCCGTGATCACATGGGACGACTCCAGGTATACGCTGTCATGGGAGCCGGGCGCGATCAACTGCAACCAGATCTGGAAGGTGGAATACCAGCTCAAGGCGATGCACGGCGGCCTCATCACGCCCATATCCAACAAGAGTTCCCTCTGGTTCAGCAAGGCTGACGGCTCGACTGAAACAGTTCACCTCGTCGGCGATTCTATCTACTGCCAGGGAACCCTTGACGGAGGCTTCAACGGGTCATTGAAAACGTTAGACGTCGATATCGACACTCCTGAGAACGGACTGGTTACGAACGAGCTTCGTATGCTGATCAGCTGGCATGTCCACTATGCGGCTAATGGCACGTATAGTCAAACAGTCTCCATCATTCCGGCTAGAAAACCAGTCAGTCCTGAGGAGGAGCCAGGTGTCCCGGTAGGTGGGTCTACATGGATGGAGATCGGGAGAGGCTACTCTGGCAACCGTTCCACAGAAGGCACGTATTCTTTCTGGTGGAACATCGAGCGGGTACCGAAGGGCAGCTATCTCGTCAGGGTCTTCGCCGATGACGGCACGTATACAGATGAGGAAATGAGGTTCTTCACGATCAGTTTCGATAGTGGCAGTATCACGCTACAATGAGGGGTTAAGAATGAAAAATACCATGCTATTGATGATAGCGGCGATCGTCGCCCTCTTCACGTTGGCACTGGCACTGTACGGCGCCAGTACATCGCTGCCGGGACTGACGGCCGGATCTGGCAATGATACCGATACCGGCACGGCAACGCCATCGCCGGAAGAAATAGCGCTCTCGGGAGGTGCAAAGACTGCACTCTCCGCCCTCGCCATGTCCTCAATCGATCCGACTGTAAAAGCCTGGACCGATGAGAGGGATCTCGTCAGCATCGCCAGGATATCTTCCGACTTCTGTAACGAAGGCCTGTCCGACACCTGGATGATCGTCTATGCTACGGACGACGGGCAGGCCATGGATTGCGTGGTCGGAGATGGAGCTGTCGACTCTCGTCAGTCAATCTCGTCGCGCCAGCCGGGATTCGATCCTGACGAGGCAATGGACAGTGACGAGATCTGGCAGACGGTCGCCAATGATATCACCGCATCTGGTGGTGAAATGCCCCAGTCTGTCTCTATGACACTCAAGATCTCCAACGGGGAACTGCGCTGGGATGTTAGCTACGATGCCGCCGACGGATACCACATCGTCCGCCTGGATGCGATGAACGGCACCATCGCCGACAGGGTCACCGTAGGGCAGGGATAGGATGTCAGGCATAAAAACTGACGATTCGGGACAGTGGATGCTTCTCGGGGCAATGATAGTGGCGGTCGGCCTTGCGGTACTGGTCGTCTTCGTAAACCAGTCCGTACTGGCGGGGCACTCCTCATCGGGTTCCATCATCGACTTCCCGAAGAACGACATCAGGGAGCTGCGTACGGAGGTCATAAACGAAGTGTACCTGATCGGCGCCGATGCCAATCATCTCGATGGTAGTCTGGATGACCGGAAGGCCCTCTTCGAGGATCGGTTCGGACAGTTTCTCGACGATATCCGATACGTATACTCATCAAAGGGCTCGGACGTGAGAGTCCTGGATGTCAGCTACAACGAGGTTTTGCCCGGCGAGCACATAAACGACATCACGTTCTATCTCTACTACTACAACGGCGATACGAATTATGGCGAGGAAACGACCGTATACCTAAAGTGATACCATGCCGGACATGAAACATGAGGACTCGGGCGTTACCGCCATGGTGGAATATCTGATAACCTTCGTCCTGGCGTTCATCATCTTCACTATGATGCTGTCCATGTTCGACGGCATGTTCATCAGGGGCCCGCAGGAGGCAGTCTCGGCGGTCCAGTTCGCCGACGTGGGCAACGACGTCACCGCCAAGATCCTGGACACCTATCTGATCGCTCCACCCAATGGGAAGGTATACACGTCTTTCGACATGCCAGAGACCATCGCGGGGAAAGATTACACGCTAGTTGTTCGCGAAAGCGCTAACGGATGGGACAAAGAGGTGATCGTGTACTCCAATTATACCTCGACGGTCATGAGCGTCACGGTCAACGGCGTGACCTCAACTATTCCCATAGCGGGTAACACCTCAAGCATGTCATCGGCGCATGCGGTGAGATACGATAATGAGAAGGAGATTTGAAAAATGTCGGCGTTCAATAACGATTATGGAGTATCCGAAACGCTCGGCTACATCCTGATATTCGGGATCGTCCTGACTGGCATCGCGGGCATCGTGCTCTTCGGCACGGCCCTGCTGGACGATGCCAAGGACCGGAACAATTTCCAGAACGTGGAACAAGGCCTGACCGTGGTACATAGCGATCTCAAGAGGGTCGCCATCGAAAAGGCGCCGGTCAAGACCAGCAAGCTGCATGTGGAAGGCGGATCGCTGGCCACGAACTTCTCGTCGAGTTCCTTCAAGGTGGAGATCAACGGCGCTCCTCAGCCTCTCGTCTACGACGAGAAAATTGGCAGCATCTCATATTACTCGAACACCGGGTCCAAAACGCTGTCCATCGAGAATGGAGGTCTCTGGAAGTCGTACGACGGCGACCTGATGGTCATTGCTCCTCGTATTTTCGCCTCGGCGCCGAACAAGGCACTGGTAATCAACGTGATCAGGCTTACCGGCGAAGATTCATCGATGGCGGGCGTCGGCACTACTAACCTGATCATGGAGTATGCCGAGAACCATGTGGATACCCATTTGGTCGACGGCCACCAGGTCACTATCACGATTGAGACAGCCTATCCGAATGCATGGGGCCGGTTCTTTGAGGAATCGGTTGGTCACGAAGTCGGTGCCGGCGCAGGTAGTGCGATCGGAGGTTTTCCCCTCGATGGTCCCCCTGACATCAATGGTAACAAGGTAACAGTAACGATTAATGATGTCGACCAGATCATCCTCAGCGAGCACGTCATCAACATTCGGCACTTCATCATGACCACATAAGCCGCAGAGAGCCGGCCAATGATCAAAGCTCCGGGGCTCTGCCGGGTATAAGAGGATGAAAACGAGCCAGGCAATCGCAGCATGTCATGCCCTGGCTCTCACGTACGAGCGACTGGACTTTGGGCTCTCTTTTTTATGTTGCATAGAGCCGAATGACTCAATTGTAAAGGCTCGGTCTGAGAAAGCACAATGATGGTGCTCAAACCCTTGAGAAATAAAAAATAAAAAGTGGTGGAAGGTTACTCTTCCACCGCTTATGCGTCGTAATAGAGGTACAGCTCGTACGGGTGCGTGCGCATCCGGACGGGGTCAACCTCGTTGGACATCTTGTAAGAGATCCAGTTCTCGATGAACGAATCGGAGAACACGCCGCCCTGGGTGAGGAACTTGTGGTCGTTCTCGAGCGCTTTCAGGGAATCGGACAGCGAGCCGGGCACGGACTTGATCTTGGCCTTCTCCGCATCCGACAGGTGGTAGATGTTCTTGTTGAGCGGGCCGAACCCTGCCTTGGTCGGGTCGATCTTCCGCTTGATGCCGTCGATGCCTGCCATGAGCATGGCTGCGAAGGCCAGGTACGGGTTGGCGGTCGCGTCGGGCGGCCGGAACTCGATACGCTTCGTCTTCGGATTGTCCGAGTACATGGGAATACGCACAGCAGCGCTCCTGTTACGGCTGGAAAACACCAGATTCACAGGCGCCTCGTAGCCGGGCACGAGCCTCTTGTACGAATTAGTACTCGGAGCACAGAAGCCCAGCAGGGCGTCCGCGTGGGTCAGCAGGCCGCCGATGTAGTACAGCGCCGTCTGGCTGAGCAGGCCGTAGCCGTTCTTGTCGAAGAACAGGGGCTTGCCGCCCTTCCACAGGCTCTGGTGGACGTGCATGCCGCTGCCATTGTCGCCAAACAGGGGCTTGGGCATGAAGGTCGCAGTCTTCCCGTTGCGCGCGGCGACGTTCTTGACTACATACTTGTACTTCATGACCTTGTCTGCCATGGTCAGTAGCTTGTCGAAGCGCATGTCGATCTCGGCCTGACCGGCAGTAGCAACCTCATGGTGGTGCAGCTCGATCTGGACGCCGATCTGCTGGAGAGTGTCGACCATCTCGTTTCTCAGGTCGAGCTGGGTGTCGGTCGGCGACACGGGGAAGTAGCCTTCCTTGAACCTGACGCGGTGGCCAAGGTTAGGCTTGCCGTTGTTCTGGTTCGCATTCCAGATGCCTTCGTTGGAGTTGACCGAGTAGCCGGTTCCCTTGTAGGGCGTGAGCACGTCGTACTGGACGTCGTCGAAGACGAAGAACTCTAACTCGGGGCCCCAGTAGCTGGTGTCAGCGATGCCGGAGTCGACCAGGTACTGCTCGGCCTTTTTAGCGATGAAACGCGGGTCGTTCGGGTAGGGCTTCAGCCCGTCCGGGTCGTAGACGCTGCAGGTCAGGGAGAGCGTCGCTTCCTTGATGAACGGGTCGACGAATGCGGTCTCCGGGTCGGGGATAAGTAGCATGTCGCTTTCTTCGATGCCCTGGAAGCCGCGGATGCTCGAACCGTCGAAGCCGGAGCCATACTTGAAGACATCTGCGTCCAGCTCGGCGATCGGGTGCGTCTTGTGCTGCCAGATACCGGGCACGTCGATGAACTTGTAGTCGACGTACTTGATCTTCTGCTTCTTGACTAAGTCGTTGATCTCTTTGATATTATCAGAAGGCAAAAACATTCCTCCACCAGAGTGCAATCATAGCATAGCAAAGTAGGAAGCATGCTTCCTACTTTGAAATAGAATGCCTGTTGCATCTATATATATGTTTCTGGAATCTCCGCCATTTGTATGAACTATAAAGAATGGCCGACATAAGCTTATTTTCACAATTCATTATGAAAGTTTATGCGCGGATTTCATAACCGGATTAAACGGCGACGCTGTTTTGAGCGATTGTATATAAGCCTTTCTATATAATATCCGTAGCAATCGCATGCCAAACAGTCGTGAGAATTTAAGAAAATTGCATACAGCCAGGGAGCACGAAAGTTTTAATATGTGCATGGATACATTTGTCAGGTGCTGGACTCGTGGGGTAGCCAGGATATCCTACCGGGCTTCGGACGATCGTTTGATTCTGATCGGAAGCGACCCGGCGACCCGCGTTCAAATCGCGGCGAGTCCGTAGCTGGTTTTCGCGGGGCTCCCGGGGGCCTTTTCCACAAAAAGGCCCCCCTGGGTCACGACATCCCCCAGCGCAGAAGGCGCAGAAAGAGAGTTTTTGAAGGGGTTCAAGGGAGAACCTTTTACCAAAAAGTTCCCCTGTACGCTTTTATAGAAATTACATCCACACCTGAAAGTCTCCGGATCATGGCGCCAAGCGCCAATTATGCTGTTGTAAAAACCAACCTGGCGACTGATTTTGATTAAGGCTAAGTATTGGATATCTATTAATACTGTTAGTGTAATAGTACTATCGGATAATTAGTATTGGCTAAGAACTTAAAAGATATCGTTTGATGTCGCTAAGAAACTGAGGGGTGTGAATGGAAAAAATAAACAACCTGGTCATCAGCACGTCAGGTCTGACAAAATCGTATGGCGGCAGGCCGATCCTCAAATCGCTTGACCTGAAGGTGCCGGAGCATTCGATCTTCGGCTTCCTCGGACCTAACGGCGCGGGAAAAACGACGGCCATAAAGCTAATCCTGGGCCTGACAAGTTCCACGAGCGGTACCTGCACGATCTTCGGAAAGGACATTGCAAAGGAGGGGGTAGATATCAGGCGCCGCACAGGCTATCTGGCACAGGATCCGCGGTTTTACGAATATAAAACTGCACGCGAGACGCTTCGCTTCGTGGCCAGGTTTTTCTACGACGGGCCAAAGGAGGAGATCGAATTCCGCATCGATGAAACTTTAGAGCTCGTCGGGATCAGCGATAAGGCCGACCGGCCCATCAGGGCGTTCTCAGGCGGCGAAAGGCAGCGCCTCGGCATCGCGCAGGCATATATCAACCATCCCGAGCTGTTAATACTGGATGAGCCCGCGGCAGCCCTGGACCCGATGGGCCGGCGGGACGTACTGGAACTGATGGATAAATTGCGCGATAAGACGACAATCTTTTACTCGACTCACATCCTGGACGATGTGCAGCGAGTCAGCGACATCGTGGCCATACTCGATCGCGGCGAGCTGAAGGCACAGGCTTCGATTAACGACCTGCTGGCGGAAAAGGGCAATGCCTCGTACAAGCTCGTCCTGAAGGGCGATGCGGAGAAAGTCCGACAGATGCTGGCGCAGCATCCGTGGATATCCCTAGTCGATTCCGCCTCGTCAAATGGCACTACGTCGCTGCTGGTAACAGTGACGGACAGCGCTAAAGCCGATAATAATCTGTTGAAGATCGCCCTGAGCGTCGAGAATGTAGAAGTGATCGATTTCGGACGCAAGACTCAAAACCTGGAAGAAGTGTTCATGGGCATCGTGGGGGAAAAAGCCAATGCATGATGATTACCACTTAACGCCCAACGTGGGCAGCAGCTGGGCTACCGGCCTGCGAAACATGCTCCGGGAAGAGAACGCGAAATGGTGGAACCCGATACCTATGGCTACCCAGATCATCATCTGGACAGTCGTTATCAACGGATTTCTGGCCATGGTCATGTTGACCAACTATTATTCCCCGAGCAAGGCGGAAATCGTGAACAACGGCCTGATGAACTTTTTCAACCTGTCGGCGATAGTCATGCCCCTCGGAGCGATCATCATCGGCCACAGCTCCATGCTCAGGGAGCGGGAATCAGGCACGGCCGCCTGGCTATTATCCAAGCCGCTTACGAGAAAAGCGTTCGTCACGTCCAAGCTGCTGGCCAACACTGCCGGTTTCCTGGTCATCGTCGTGCTGTCGCAGGGAGTTATTGCATATGCCCAGTGCTCATACGTACTGGGCGAACCGGTCAGCATCCGGCCGTTCTTCGAAGGGATCTGCGTGCTGGGTATTGCCTGCCTGTTCTACCTGGTGCTGACCATTGCCATCAGCACGTTTTCGATGTCCAGGAGCCTGGCGTTAGGCTTTCCTGTCTTACTGACAGTGGCCGGATTGTTTGTCACGCCGTCCGTATCCGTGCCGAAATTCATCATACCGTCCAGCATGGTGTTAGTATACCAGAATTCCCCGATCCCGGAAATGACGGTCACTTCGGTAGTCGTCGCAGCCATGGTGATGTTCATTTCGGCGGCCGTGATATGGAAGTTTGATCGCACGGAACTATAAAGGCAGATGCGATAAATTAAAAGTGATCGAAATGGCAGGTATTCTGGAGCGGTTCGAATCGGAAGTAAAAAGGGGCGCCCTTCAAATTGCCATCATGTGCCTCCTGGAAAAGGAGCATTACGGGTACGACATCATGAAAACCCTCAAGGACGCAGGGATTACAGTGGAAGAGGGCACGCTGTACCTGGTCCTGAGGCGGCTTGATAAAGAGAAGCTGCTTACCAGCCGGTGGGAGACCAGCGGCCCGAGGCCGAGGAAGTATTACGTAATAACGGAACAGGGTAGGAGCATGAGGCAAAAACTCCTCGAATCGATGAAGGCGGTAACCCTCGCAGTGGAAATCATTAATCGCAAGTGACTGGGGCGCCCGCATGGTGCCAGCGCCTGGACGACGCCGGCACCGCATTTCTGCCAGGCCGCGTTCTAAACTCTGATGCGTTCCAGAGGCCTGTTTGACAGGCTGTCGGGACTCTATCCAGCAGATTGTTCTGGCATGACTTTTTATCCCAAACGGTACAAACTATATTGCCCGTCATGTACTGCCGAAGCGAGAGCCTCGAAATCTTCAGGAGCATCCATGCCGAAAGCCCGGAGGAGCTGCAGCTTCTTTTCCGCGAGTCCGGCTTTGCCATCGTAAAAAACAACCTGGCTATCCGTCATCCGGAGTTCCCTCCTGAAAAGCTGAAGCGACAGTACGAGCAGATGCTCGGCGTCAGGATCGAAGGCCGGCACGAGCTAAATCCGACCGGGATCGTCGACCCCTGTTCTTTCGACGTGCTAGGGCATCTCCATGAGGACATCGTCCATGCGAAAGGCACCGGGAAGAAGGCCGGCGAGTTCTACACGCCGCCGTTCGTGGCCGATTACATGATCGGCCTGATGGAATTCGAGGACGATGATGCTCTCGGGGACAGAAAGTT
The DNA here is from genome assembly GCA_023436075.1 of Methanobacteriota archaeon. Lineage (GTDB taxonomy): Archaea > Halobacteriota > Methanocellia > Methanocellales > Methanocellaceae > Methanocella_A. Next base: position 1,844 of record JAEZKS010000027.1, on the reverse strand, counting down.
CATAGACATCGCCTGCGGCACAGGAGCGTTCGTCGTCGCCGGGGCCCGGAGAGCGATGCGGTCGCTGATGGCCAGGGGCGTCTCCGGCCGGGATGCCCTGAAATCCATAGCCGCAGGGTTTTATGGGCTTGACATCAGCCGAACGGCCGTCGACATATGCAAGATCAACCTCTACCTCGCGCTTCTGAACGATCTCGGGCCGGAAGTCCTCTCTAGATCGGGGAAGCTTCAGTTTAACGTTTTCCAGGCGGACTCTGTCGATAGCCGGGATACATGCGACAACGGTGACAGGGAGGCAACCCTGATCAAGCACATGGCCGGAAAATACGCCGGCGGCTTCGATTACGTGCTGGGCAATCCCCCGTACCTCGAAGCGAAAAAGATGCCTGCGCAGCTTAAGGAAACATGCCGCGAAAGCTGGCCAGGGCTGACCGGGGCTTTTGATCTCTATGTGCCGTTCATCATGCAGTGCAACCGCATGGTCGCGGAGAATGGAAAAGTCTGCCTGATTTTGCCCGACAAGTTCACGGTGGCGAAATATGGCACATGCCTGCGTGATAAGCTGCTCAGCGACTTTTCCCTGACGGAGATCGTCGATCTCTCAGGGATGGATGTCTTCAGCCGGGCCATGGTATATCCGACGGTGATCGCTTACAAGAACGACCGTCCGTTTCCATGGCACATGGTAAGGACCCGGATGTCGGTCAGAAGCGCCACAGAGCTTGCCAACAGGGCTGGCCATGCGACCGTGCCTCAGGACCTTTACCGTACCGTCGGCCAGAATAAAACGCTGTTCTGCGTGCCCGCTGATGGAGATATGGCTGCCATGCTCCAGCGCATCTTCAGCGAAGGGACTTCGATCAGCCATTTTGTCGACTTCCGCTCGACAGTATCTTTCCACAAAAAGGGACTGCGGGAGTTGTTCGTAAGACGATCATTCGACAATGCGGCGGGCCCGGTTCTCAAATATCTCGGCGGCCGGAGCTTCTCCAGAAAGAACGAGGTGGACCTGTTCAGCTTCAGATGGGACGGCTATCATATCGACTACGACCGGGCGAGCCTGAAAGATCACGGGAACATGCTGCCGCCGCTTGCCAACTTCCTGCAGGAAAAGATCGTCCTCTGCCAGCATGCGCCACGGATCACCGCCGCATACGATGGCAACGGCGAGTTCGTGACCAAAGACGTATACCCGATAGGCATAGCGGTACCTGGTCTCGCGCGCTCGCCGCTGTCGCTAAAATATTTCTCGGCACTGCTGAACTCGGAACTCATGTCCTTTGTCTATGGCACGATCTACAAGGGCATCCAGATCGGCGGAGGCTATTATCACTATCTTCCGACCTGGATCGGCGTGCTGCCCGTTATAGTGCCGGAAGAATCAGATATCAGAAAGATCGAATCTTTAGCCGGCAGGATGAGCACGACGGACAGCCGGGGAAAGAAGATCAGGTGGATGGGCGAGGCCGACACGCTCTTTTATCGGATATACGGCATTAGTAAAGGGCAGCAGGCCATTATGAAGAAGACCGTGCCTGCGTGGAAACCAGAAAAATGAGACAGACTATCATTTCCCGGCCCTGCGCTGCCATGCTTTTCTCAATGCCTTGTCTGCCTCGACGACCGGGATCACAGTCGCCGCTACTGCCATGATGACGGCCCATTCGTGCAGCCCCAGCGGCGTCAGCCGGAAGACTGCCGCTACCGGCGACCAGTAGATGGCTACGATATGGACGATGAAGAAAAGCACGATGCTGAAAAACAGGAATGGGTTAGACAGCGGATTCATAGTGAAAGCCGACCGGGTCTCCGAGCGAAAGTTGAACACGCTGAATAGTTGGAAC
>JAEZKS010000171.1 GCA_023436075.1 Methanobacteriota archaeon | reverse complement strand
GCACAGGGATGCCGCTGACGTCCTTTTCGCTCATCAGCTTGACGATGCTCGTTAAGTGGTCCTCAGGCGAGCACGTTATCACGTCTTTGGTCATGACTTCAGAGACTTTCATCGTATCACCTCACGGCGTAAGGCCGCTCATCCACAGTCCGGTACGCTCGTCGAACCCGTACATGAGGTTCATGTTCTGGATGGCCTGGCCGGACGCGCCTTTTACCATATTATCGATAGCTGAGACGACCACTATGCGGTTCGTGCCCTGGTCGACTTCGAAGGCGATGTCGCAGAAGTTTGAGCCCCTGACGTTTGCCAGGTTGGGAGTCTGCAGCCGCACGAAGGGCTTGTCCTTGTAGAAGTCCTCGTAGATCGCCTTTACCTCATCCTGAGTCAACTGCTTGTTCACGAATACATGGGCTGTGGTCATGATGCCGCGGATCGACGGGACGACGTGCGGCGTGAAGAAGGTCTTCACGTTCGGGTCGAGCCGCCGCTGCTCCTGTGCGATTTCCGCCCCGTGCCGGTGGGTAGTCAGGTTGTAGGGACGGACGTTCTGGGCGACGAACGGATAGTGCGTCGTGGCGGTCGGCTCCTGGCCGGCGCCAGAGATGCCCGATTTGGAATCGACGACCGCCTGAGTGACGATGCCCTGTGCGACCATCGGGGCGAGGGCCAGGTTGGCGCCAGTAGGGTAGCAGCCGGGGTTACCTACGAGGCTTGCGTCCTTGACCTCCGGGTGCAGTTCGGGTAGTCCATAGACCGCTTCTCTTGGATCGGTATGCTTGCGCTTGTATATCTCCTCGAACTTAGCGGCAGGCAGCCGGTAGTCGGCGCTGAGGTCGATGACTCGCAGGCCTTGCTGGAGCAATCCCGGCACGACGTCCATCGCAGCGCCGTGCGGCACAGCCGTGAAAACGACGTCGCATTGCCTGGCGATCCCCGCCGGGTCGGCGTCCTCAAAGTTGAGGTCGATCAGGTTTTTCAGGCTCGGATGGACTGAGTCCACGGGCTTCCCTTTCTGGCTCCGGGAGGTGACGACCGTGATCTCCGTCATCGGGTGCATGATGAGCAGCCGCAGGAGCTCGCCGCCGGTGTACCCGGTGCCGCCTATTATCCCTACTCTTAGCATTTGTTTCACCTAAGGATCGCTTTCCTTGATCTTCTGCCGGATGTGCCGGCTGGACGCGTATTCGGACGGGTCCGAATCGGGCAGCCGCACGAGCTTCGCATGGATGCCCCGTTCCGCGAGCTGCCGCTCCAGCTCTTCCTCGTCCCAGTGCTGGTTGAACCCCAGCACGATGACGTCAGGCTTGATCTCGGCGATGGGCGCGAACATGTCCGTTTCGCTGCCGAGCACGGCGTGGTCGACACACTTCAGCGCCTGTACCATGTAGAGCCGTTGCTGCTCTGGTATGAGTGGCTTGCGCTTGTGCTTGACGGTGCTTTCCCGTGAGACGATCACCCAGAGCTCGTCGCCGAGCTGCCGGGCCCTGCAGAGGTAGAGCACATGTCCGGGATGCAGGATATCGAATGTTCCCGTCGCCACGACACGAGTCATTTGCCCTCCGTCACGATCACTGGCAGCTCGACGCGATAACCGCCAGGGTCATAGCATATCCAGTCATGCTCGCCGTACGGGTATGCGACGATGATGTTATAGATGCCTTTGGCTCCGAACATGTGCAGGTCCTCGTCCGAGTAGCGCAGGTCGTGCACCGGGTGACTGTGTACAGAGCCCACGATCGAGAGGTCCAGTGGCATCATGTCCAGCAGCATGTGGGCAGACGTATCGTTCGAAGTGGTGCCCGGGACAAGCAGCATCTCTCCGATGACACCATCCACTTCGCGCAACAGCGCGGCGAACTCGTGAGGGTGTGATGACTTGCTGGCCTCGCGGACCAGTTCCAGCAGTGCCTTCGAGATGCCTTTCACCTGTCTCTTTCCCGCCATGGCGTCACTGTCTCCGGAGTTTTTTCACCACTATGTATTTTACGTACTTAAATTAATCGTCGTCAGGAATAATGAAATTATGTATGAGCTTGCCATTCGCAGTGCCGTCCGGCCTCGTCATGTCGTCATTTGCGGAAAAATCATCGAATTTTTTAAATAAGCGGAAGATCATAACATCGAAGCGTTTATAGATTTTAAGAAAAGAGGAATTTCAGGGATGTTAGAACTAAAATTCATCAGGAATAACCCCGAGGTCGTCAGGGACGCGCTAGTCAAGAGAAACATGAGCACCGAGTCCCTGGACCAGCTTCTGCAGCTTGACAAGGAGTGGCGAGAGTGCCTGGTCGAGGGCGACCGGCTCAAGGCACAGCGGAACAAGGTCACGCTGGAGGTGGCGAACCTGAAGAAACAAAAACAGGACGCCTCCACACAGATCGAGGAGATGCGCAAGATAGCCGAGCAGATCAAGGGCATCGACGATCGTATCCGCGACATAGAGGCGAAGATCCGGGACATCCAGCTCAGCATCCCCAACATACCGAGCCCGACGACGCCTGTGGGCAAGGACGAAAACGACAACCCGGTGGTACGAGTCGTAGGCGAGCCGAGAAAGTTCACCTTTACCCCGAAGCCCCACTGGGAGATCGCCGAAGCCCTCGACATCATCGATTTCCAGCGCGCGGCCAAGATAGCGGGCCAGGGCTTTGCCGTCTACAAGGGCATGGGCGCGAAGCTCGAGCGGGCGCTCATCAACTTCATGCTGGACGTTCACATCAGGCAGGGCTACACCGAGGTCTTCCCACCGGTGCTGATGAACGAGAAGGCCATGATTGGCACAGGCCAGCTTCCCAAGTTCAAGGAAGACATGTATGCCTGCACCGACGGCTACTACCTCGCCCCGACGGCCGAGGTGCCGGTGACTAACCTGTTCATGGACGAGTACATGGAGCAGCTTCCGGTTTACATGACTGCATACACGCCTTGCTTCCGCCGTGAGGCAGGCAAGCACGGTCAGGACACCCGGGGCATCATCCGCCAGCACCAGTTCAACAAGGTAGAACTTGTAAAGTTCACGAAGCCAGAGACATCATGGGAAGAGCACGAGAAGCTGACGCTTGACGCGGAAGAGATACTGCAATTACTGAAGATCCCATACCGCGTGATCAACCTCTGTACCGGCGATCTCGGCTTTTCAGCCTCGAAGACATACGACATCGAGGCATGGGTGCCCGCACAGGGCAAATACCGCGAGATCTCGTCGTGCTCCAACTTCGAGAGCTTCCAGGCCCGGCGGGCTAACATCCGCTACCGGACGCCGGAAGGCCCGCAGTTCGTCCATACCTTGAACGGCTCCGGTCTCGCAGTGGGACGCACTGTGGTCGCGCTTCTCGAGAACTACCAGCGCGAAGACGGCAGCGTCGAGATACCGGAAGCCCTGCGGCCGTACATGAACGGCGCTACGGAAATCCGGTAAATAGACAGTGGAAACGATACCGGGCAAGCCATAAGCCCTGCCCGGACATTCGAACGCTCGCGCGTGACTTGGCCGCAGAGCCTCTTTTTATCACCAGTTGCAGAAACGGAGCGCGGTTTTTAGGCCGCAGCGAGCGCAGCGAACGCGGCAATAAAATGGCTCTTATTATTAGAAATGCTGCATCCGCTGCGCTCGCTGCGGCCTTAAACACGGTTCACGGCGTTCGAAGTCGAAAGTCTCGGCCAGAAAAATGCGCGCACATGCCCATGAAAACCAGTTGATCATCCCGGCCCCGCTAATAAAACGCGCGCGTGACCGAGCCTCGGGCTCTCATGTTGAAGCCGCCTGGCATTATATGAAGCTCGTCATGTCAGTCTTCCTGACCTTCGATTGTACCGTGGCCCCCGAGTACCTCGTCGGCGACTTTAAGGTTGACGAGAAGGTCGTCGAGAGTAGCAAGCATGGAGCCGACGGAATCCGCCTCAATGAAAGCGATCAGGCGATCATCCTCGACAAAGGACTCGACGTACCCCTGGTTATCGGCCGCTACCGCCTGTCCGAGAATGTCGGCGTTCCCTGCTTCGATGACCATGCGGGCCTTACACTGTGCCATTCAACTGTCTCCCAACAATGGTATTCACGGCATCGAGGAACTGCTGCTTGCGGTCCAGAGGGATCGCGGCGCCTGAAGCGATCTTGTGGCCTCCGCCGTTGCCGCCTACAGTCGTTGCGCCCTCGCGTACCGCGGACGACAGGTCTAGGCCCTGGCGGATGAGAGTCGACGTGCCCCGTGCAGAGACCTTGATCCGGTCGCCTTCGACATTCAGCACGACGATGGGCTTGTCCGGCATGACATAGCGGATGATCGTCGAGGCAATGGCGCCCGTGACGTCGCTACAGCAGATGTCCAGGTACCTGATGTGGCTCATTTCCAGGACATTGTGGATCGCTTTGTCCAGCGCGTCCAGTATCTGCCGTGAATACTCGAAGCGCTTCTCCTCCGCATCCTTCAGGGCGGGACTGTAGCGCAGGCAGACAGACAGTCCCAGCCCGGACAGCCCCATCTTGCCGCATGAGTTGACTGTGTTGGTGAAATCGTACACGTCGCGAATGATCTCGCGGTTCAGCAGGTAGACGTCGCCGAAGAGCGAATCGATGGTGTCAGGCGGGGACTTCTTGAGCAGCAGCAGCGATAGCGCGCTGCCCAGCCGCTTCAGGTCTTCATGGGACAGAGTCTCGATGTTGCCGCCCAGGCCGAGCTCTCTGAGGAACTGCTCGGTCGCCTCGTGCTTGCCGGAGAAATCGAAATACGGGTCGGTGGAATACTCGAGTACCTTGTCCACCGGGCCCATTCCCAGCTTCAGGCCTTTTTGCACGGTAATGATCCCGTTCTTCAGGCCCTCGTCCAGAATATCCTTGTTCGGGCCGACCATCCGCTGCTTGTCGCCGATGGCGCCGGAGATGGCCAGGCCGGCCAGATCGACATTATCTCCCATCTCCCGTGCCACCGAGTATGCGACGCCAGATGCGGACATTTCCGACCCGCCGTCGATGCCAGCCAGATGTGGGTTGACGTGCAGGTTCACATGAGTGCCGTGAGGCACATGGTGATCGATGATCACTGCGTCGAACTTGTTGACGATGTCGGGCTGTCCGGAGCCCATGTCGCAGAAGATCACAGGGATCGCGGGATCGAGCATGGACTCGACGGAAGCGTCCAGGTTGCCGATAATGGTCGCCTGAAAAGGAATGCCATGGCGCTCCAGCGCCAGGCAGATAATACCGCAGGCCGTGATCCCGTCAGCGTCGTGATGGGAGACGACCCGCACGAACTTCTCTTTGCGTATCTTTTCCGCCGCGGGCCGGGCCATCTTAGAGATTGCCTCTAGCATAGTACGAACCCGTAGGACGGAATTTAGCGGGAGATGAGAATCTCCGCAGTGCTCGGCGAGTATACCCAATCCATCGGCAGTACGCCGGTGTTGTGGTAATACTTGACCAGACGCCGAATCTTCGACTCGGTGAGCTGCAGGGCCCTCTTGTTGTGGAGGTCCTTGTGGTTCTCGACCATGTGCTTGTGCAGGCCGATCGCCTTCTTGATCAGGTTGGTCAGGTCCTCCGGCAGCTTTGGTCCGGTGCTGTTCTCGCGGAGGATCTCGGTGACTTTCTTGCCGGTGACCTGAGTGATGTCAGGGACGCCGTACTTGTCACGTAAGATGATGCCGACCTGGCTGGTGGACGCGTTCTGACCGTACGTCTTGATGACCAGCTTCTCGACTTCGTCCTTGCCCATGGTGAACCACGCCGGGGGCGTGTTTCGGACGGGCCTGGTAGACCTCGCCCTTCCCTTTCTGCGGGTGTGCATTTTAGCCATAATAATTAACCTCTGAAGTAGTAAGATTTACTAATTTACTGTCTGGCGAAGACGTGTAGTCTAAATATGTCACCTTGTTTATATAGATTTTGCCCGCATCGCGGTTGCGTTTTCCGGGTACGGAGTATTAGAGGTCTCCGAGGTTTGCGAGAGGTCACCGAGCTTCAACACAGAGGACACAGAGGTATCACAGAGGATACTTTTAACAAAAGGGCCGACACCTGAGCTATATTTTTATACGTTCTCTGTGCGTCCTCCGCGACCTCTGTGACCTCTGTGTTGAAACTCGGTGCCCTCGTGTAACCTCCGGAGCCTCTTCTAATGCAGTCAGAGCAGCCGCCTGCAATTATACACCAGACGCAGCCCGATTTAGGAGAGCGGCAGGATTGCTGATATCGCGACAGGCGGGCCATACGCCAACAATTCCGTAAGTTATCTTGATTATTATGGGAAAAGAGTCTCTTCCGGGTGTTTGTATGGCGGAAAAGGAGAAGAAGGGCGACATGAGCGTCAAAGAAGCCGGCCACAAAGGCGGAGAAAGCACTGCGAAGTCACACGGCAAGGAATTCTACGAACAGATCGGCCACAAAGGCGGCGAGAAAGGCGGACAGCGCGTCAAAGAGCTGATCGAGAAAGGAAAAGAAGAGACAGAGGAGACGAAAAAATAACTTCATTTTTGCAGCGACTTCCATTTCGCAGCAATAAAGTCACGGATCAGCTTGGCGCCGAGAACCGACGTGATCGCGCCGCTATCGTAC
>JAEZKS010000233.1 GCA_023436075.1 Methanobacteriota archaeon | reverse complement strand
GAGCAGGATGTCCTGCACGGCCTTCTCGTTCTTCACCGCGTTCTCGACCACCTGCTCGATAGAGACCTGTTCCTCGTGCCAGACATCGTAATCGGTGATCGTCGCCACGGTGGCGTAGCACATCTCCGCTTCCCGGGCGAGCTTGGCCTCGGGCAGCGCGGTCATGCCAATGATGTCGAAGCCGAGCTTGCGGTACACGTTCGATTCGGCCTTTGTCGAAAACTGAGGCCCCTCCATGCAGACGTAAGTCCCTTTATCACGGGCGGGATACCGCGCCTTCGCCACGTCGTACAGCAGTTTGGACAGCTCCGGGCAGAACGGATCAGCGAAGCCAATGTGGGCGACGATGCCGTCTTCAAAAAAGGTCGCGTCGCGGCACCTGGTCCGATCGTAGATCTGGTCAGGGATGACGATGTCCAGAGGCCGGTAATCCTCACGAAGGCTGCCGACTGCCGAGACGGAGATGATGTGTGTCACGCCCAGCTTCTTCAGCGCCAGGATGTTGGCACGGTAATTCACTTTCGACGGCGAGAACCGGTGGCCCGCGCCGTGCCTGGACAGGAATACGACTTCGGTCCCCCTGTGCTCTCCCACTATAAGCGGATCGCTGGGCATACCGAAAGGCGTGTCGACCGAGACAGGCCTGACCTTATCAAACATGGACGGATTGTAGATTCCGCTTCCGCCTATGATTCCGACTTTCACATGATCACCCCGAAATTGGCTCCCATTTGCCCTCGCCCACCGCACGTACCCGGCCCCGATACTCCATCTCAGTCAGGATCTCGAGAAGTCTGCCAGGCTGGGCCATCTCGAAGTAGGTGGGCTCGATCTGGTGGTACTTCTTCAGGCAGCCCTTGATGTCATTCAGCGTGTAGACTTTGAGTTTTTCCTTGCCCATGACCTGCCCGGTGAGATCGCACATGTCCTCCACGAAGTTCCAGGGGAAGACCACCCAGGCCCACTCGTCCAGCACCTCGCCGACATAGTCCGCCTGGACCTGGGAGCATGTCAGGTGCTGCAGCGTTGCAGTACGGACGCCGGCCGGCTTCAGCTTCGAGATGTACTCCCTCGCGGCGATCATACTCTTGCCCGTGTCCGAAATGTCGTCCACGATCAGCACGTTCTTGTTACGGACAGAGTCGCCGTCGAAGAGATAGCGTATCCGCGGCCCGTCAGAGGCATTGGCCGTCCCGGTGTAGTGCTCGATTTTCAGGCTGGTCAGATCGTTAAGATCCAGGAAGTCGCAGAGTACCCGGCCGGCGAACCAGCCGCCCCGGGCAAGGGCTACGATGACATCCGGCTTGTAGTCAGACTTGCGGATGTCCTGCGAAAGCCCGCGGCACAAGCCATAAATGTAATCCCAGTTCGTCACGACACATTTAAAATATTCGGGTAACGCCAATTATACCACCGTCCGGCATTTTCTAAAACATGAGCTTTGAGTTTTATGTGAGTATTATAGCTAAAAACTTTGGGTTCACATGTGAACTACTATTTTAAGTTTACCGGGCGGTTGCGGAGCTGAGCATCTCCTGAGTCGGACGGCGGTTTAAACAAGAGAGTCTGGCGGGCGACGCCTCGCGCGCGTTTTATGAGCCTGGGCAGAGACGAGCGATGGATTTTCTGGGGATGGCTACTATACCCAACCCTGTTTCGGGCTCCCGCAGAACGGGGACACCGCCAAGAACGCCAAGACTTTTTAACAAAATGCATGCGTAGAACTATTATATTTAATAGTTCTTGGCGTTCTTGGCTCCTTGGCGTTCTTGGCGGCCTCCCAGTACTGCGCATAGCCTAAACAAGGGCAAAACTACCAAAACACCTTTTAAAGTACCTGCTAACCCGGGAAAAGAAAAAAAATTAATGAATTTTCGTCCCCGGATCAGACGGCTTCTCAGGCACCAGCAGCGTCGCGCCGTTGGAGTCTGCGGCCAGAACCATGCCGTTCGACTCGATGCCCATGATCTTCGCCGGCTTCAGGTTTGCGATGACAATGACGGTCTTGCCGACCATCTCTTCAGGCGTGTAGACCTCTGCGACGCCCGACAGGATCTGCCGAGGCTGGTCCTCGCCCAGGTCGATCATGCTCTTCAGCAGCTTCTTGCTGCCCTTCACGCGCTCGCAGGAGACGATCTTGCCGACGCGGAGGTCGAGCTTCGCGAAGTCGTCGATGGATACCAGTTCCATCTGCGGCTCTGGCTCCGCTTCCTCCTTCTTGCCATGCAGCTTTGCCTCGGCTATGCGGACCCGCTCGTTCAGGATCTTCTCCATCTCCGCGATCTTCTTGTCCTCCAGCTTGGCGAAGAGAATCTTCGGCTTGGGTCTGGGCTGGTTGACGTACGGGACGACTGCCTCGTCGATACTAACACCTGCCACGTCGGCGGGCTCATAGCCCAGCATGCCCCAGATTTCCGCGGCCTTTTCAGGCACCAGCGGCTCTGACAGGATCGCCAGCGCCTTGACGATCTGCATGCAGTTGAACAGGACGTGCTCGCAGGCACGCGGGTCTTCCTTGATGAGCTTCCACGGCTCATGGCTCTGGAAATACGTATTGCCCACGTCGGAGAGCGTGATGATCGCATCGCTGATCTTCTTGAACTCGTAGTTGCTGATCTCCGTCTTCATCGTGTCCGACGCAACTTTGATAGCGGCAGAGATTTCCGGGTCGACTGTTCCACGAATGTCGACGCCCTTAGAGTCTACGAACGTGAGGACACGGTTCACGAAGTTGCCGAAGCTGCCGACCAGCTCCTTGTTGATCTTGGTCTGGAACTCCTTCCAGGAGAAGTTGATGTCCTTGGTGTGGGACGTGTAGCTGATGATGTAGTACCGCAGCAGATCGGGGTGGAACCCATGGGCGAGATAGTCGTCCTCCACCCATACGATATAGCCACGGCTCTTGCTGAACTTCTTGTCGTTGACCTTGATCATGCCTGAGGCCACCACGCCCCAGGGCAGCGTGTAGCCCGCGCCCTTGAGCATAGCCGGCCAGAAGATGCAATGGTGGTAGATGATGTCGCCGCCGATGAAATGGATGATGCGGCTGTCACCCTTCCAGATGGTCTTCCAGTCCTTGCCGATCGAGTTCATGTACTCTTCCGTAAAGGCAATGTAGCCGATAGGCGCGTCCACCCACACGTAGACTACAAGGTCTTCGTGGCCTGGGTACTTGACGCCCCATTCCAGGTTGCGGGTGATGCACCAGTCCTTCAGCTCCTTGGCCCAGGCCATCGCGTAGTTGATTGCATTCGGCGTGGCATGAAGCGTGTCCAGGTACCCCTGCAGGAAATCGCCGAACTCAGAGAGCTTGAAGAAGAAATGCTCCTGCTCTTTGATCTCGGCTTTAGTGCCGCAGACCTTGCACCGCGGGTCCAGGATCTCTCCCGGCTCCAGGTGCCGCTGGCACCCGAGGTCGCACTCATCGCCCCTCGCGTTCTGGCCGCAGTAGGGACAGACGCCCTCGACGTAACGGTCCGGCAGTCCCCTGGCGCAGGTATTACAGTATGCGACCGGTATGGTCTTGGGGTACACATAGCCGTTCTTCTGCAGGTCGAGCACGATGGACTGCGTCCGGTGGTGGTTTGTCGGATCGTCGGTGCTGCCGTATCTGTTGAAGTCGATCTTGAACTTTTTGAATACATCGGCGAACAGGAGGTGGTACTTCTTGATGAACTCCTGCGGCGGCATGTGGTGCTCTTCGGCGTTGACAATGATCGGCGTGCCGTGAGTGTCCGAGCCGCAGACGAAGACCGTTTCCTGACGCATCTTGCGCAGAGTCCTCACGAACATGTCGGCTGGGATATACGTTCTGAGGTGGCCTATATGGGCAGGGCCGTTTGCGTACGGCAGGCCGCAGGTCACCAGCACCGGTTTGTCGCTTGGGAACTCTTGCATGTCTTAATCTCCGATTTATAATCGATCGTTATTCTCTGTGTATTTGAGATTGCTCTACAGGTATTAACGTTTTACGACGGACAAAAGTGAACGGGAAGGCTTATAGTTTTTTGCATAAAGGAATTTAAGTCATGTGAATTTCCACTGATTGATATTTATAATCACGTTTACGTATAGAAGGTAATTGCATCGGGTTTAAAATCGAAAACTATACGCTGTTTAAATAAAAATTGCTTACACTATGAGTAATGAGTACACAGACGAACTATTGATTGTATTAATAAAAGCAATGAATCTTAACCTACAAATACAGATGACTTCTCAGCAGAATCTCCTCGGTACGGGTACAACACGTTATAATATTCAACGTGAAATTAGCATGATTCAGTCTCAACTCGATAGTATAGAAAAGAAAATTTATGGCGAAAATGAACCGAACAATTGATATTATTTTCAAAAATATTACAATTATCTGAGGAAATGGTAACCCTACGGGCGATCTGTCACTCGATCTAAAAAGCATAATCACGCAAAAGAAGTTATATGGTTATTAATTTATCAATATCTATGTTTCTTCAAAGGGTATTTGAATATCCGGTATGATAGGGGATGGAGAGGCCGATTTTGGGATCGTCGATAATAGGCACACTTAACGAAAAACCGCTTCACGACGCCTTAAAACGCTGGTACTCACAACCCGGAGACATCTTCGAGGTACCCTTAGACGGCTCTGTTATCGACATCGTCCGTGGCGACCTCCTCATCGAAATAGAAACAAAAAATTTTAGCTCCATAAAACGAAAACTGGAAAAGCTCACCACCAACCACCCCGTGCGCCTGGTCTACCCGATACCCCAGACAAAATGGATCACCAAGCTAAACCTATCCGACGGCGAACCCGCTCCCGTGAGTCGCCGGAAATCGCCCCGCAGAGGTACGTTCGAAGACGTTTTCTACGAGCTTGTCCGACTCCCGAAACTGCTCCGGAACCCTAACTTCTCGCTGGAGCTGCTGCTGATCGAAGAGGAAGAAGTCCGCCGGTTCGACGGCGTCCGTGGCTGGAGGCGCCGGGGGTGGGCGACGGAGGAGCGCAAGCTGCTACGGGTGGTGGACAGGCGGGTCTTCAATACCCCGGCCGACATGCAGGCATTTATCCCCGTGACGCTGGCCGAGCCGTTTTCCGTTGCGGACCTGGCGGCGGCCACTGGTATTAATAGAAAGCTGGCCGGGAAAATGGTCTACTGCCTGCGGGCGATGGGTTGCATTACTCAAACAGGAAAAACTGGCAACGCAATATTATATTCGCGACAACAATAATTAAAAATCGTCTCTGCGGCCTTATAAACTGCTGATGGGCTTGTGGCATATGCAGATATAACGGAAAACGTTGGCGTTCTTGGCGCTCCTTGGCGATTCTTGGCGAGATGAAACCGCGCTCCTTTTCCTCTACGCATTGCCCTGACCATGCTTCACGTCGCTGTCTTGACACGGGCAAGGAGTCATGGCGAGAATTAACATGCTGCGCATACCCACTCAATAAATTACGATACTGACCGGGCTCAGGCTGAGCGTAGAGAAAAGCAGGAGTGGTTTTAGCTCGCCAAGAACGCCAGGTAGCGCCAAGAACGCCAAGACGATATTCATATAAACAACTTTTAAGACCGGCGACTATCGCGCCTGAACAAGAAGGCCCTGCAGCCCGGTCACACGCGCACGACGTGCTATGGCAGGGCTGGCGACGATTACCTGTCCCTTTTTTATCCGCTTATACGAAATTATATAATTCCGGAATTCATTGTTAAGGTTAAGGCGTTGTATATGACTCTGAGGAAGAACGTCAAAGCGAATTTAAAAGAGGCCGGATGGGTCGAGCGCACGCCTGAGAGCGAGGATGAGCGTATCGGCGTTATCCGGGCTCTCGATAAGGATGTCTCGGACATGGGGAGCGGAAAAACTAAGTCTCACAGGTATACGCTTTCCGAGTTCGAAGAAAAATTTTCCTGAGTAGCGGCGTATTCATCGTTGCCATCGCATTCTATACGACAATGCAAATTGTTCATCTTTTTTCAATGGCCAGTAAATCTTCCAGCCGGTCTTGCATGAACTTGTACGAGTCATCAATTCCCTGGTTATAGAACTCTGGCGCCAGCTTTTCGACAATGAAATCCAGGAGTATGCCGGCGGCCAGGTCGCCGATCTCTTCATCTCTTTCCGTTAAGAAATAGCTCTTGATTAAGGTGACCATCTCGGCCCTTTTCTCTTTCGAAATTTTGATCTTATTGTCCTGCTTCATTCCGCAGCTCCCGGTTACCGTTGGAATTTTGACAGGATAGTCTTGCCGGTCCTGTGAAAAATCGGAGACCATGGAGTGCAAAGAGTATGACACTGAAAAGCTGCTACTAATGGTTCTTCTGCATTTTTAGGATTGGCGATATGACTGGCTTTTTCCTGATCTGCTCGTCGCAGCCGTTACCGTGCAATGTGTCGCGGAACGCAGGGCGCGATTATTAAGGCCGCAGCGAGCGCAGGCTGCGCCACGCAGCGGTCGCAGTTTCTTACAGTCGTGAAACAGTTTAAGCGTCTCCTTGGCTCCGGATCTCCTGGACTCCTTTATTAAAAAACGTACTCCTG
>JAEZKS010000056.1 GCA_023436075.1 Methanobacteriota archaeon | reverse complement strand
CGGCGTTGAACGACATGTAGTGCGGGGCGAACTTCGCGATCTGGCCCTGGACCTCGCCGATGATCGTATTCAGGTAGCTCTCTTTTTTACGCTGCCGCAGGTCGTCGTACAGGGGGCTCATGACCGGGCCCAGGTACGGCACGCATACCCCAGGCGGCGGGGAAAAGACCATGCGGAGTCCGCCGTATGTCCGGTGGAACAGGGGGAAGAGGCAGACCGGCTCGTCGCCCCGGAAAATGCCGAAGGGGTAGAGCCTGAACCCCGAATATTTTTCGAGTATCTGCAGGAACTTCCAGCGGTGGAACAGCAAGCCATAGGGGCTCTCGTTTACAAACCTGTCCCACAGGTACTCGTCGTCCACAAGTTTAATCGACATGGTATGCGGCCAGCCTGGAAATATCGTTGCCCGTGGTGATCCAGGCGTTTTTGCTATGGCAGTAGCTCAAAATTTTTTCGTACAGAGCTTTCAGGTCGCTCCGGTAGGCGGCCCCGAAGATTTCGTTATGCCACAGGATAGTGGCCACACCGTTGTACTTTTCCACGGTGTCGATGAGCCTCTTCGCCACCTCCCAGGCACGAGGCAGCGTTCGGCAGGATCCCAGCAAGCTGCGGTCCATGATGGCCAGCGGTATCTCCACGATGTCGATCCCCCGGCCAGCATTGCGGTTGAAAGGCCTGAAGGGGTGGCACATGCCGTTGCGGAACCCGGGGGCGTCGTTGTAGCCGAGCGTGGTGTCGTACCGGAATCCCGCGGCCTTGAGGTGCTCCCAGGTATCCGGCACCTTGATGCGCAGCCAATGGTTCCGGTACCCGGTCACGCTCCGCCCCAGGACCTTTTCCAGCCTGCGCTTTTCCTTCACGATGGCTTCGGCGCTGTCGTAAGAGAAGTAGCCGCCGTGCAGCCCGACCTCCCGGCCGTTGTCCGCTATCTCGCCGAGCTCGCTCTCGAGGACTTCTACGTCGTACAGCCTCGCAGGCTGTATGTTCTGGTCCGTGGCCATGACGTAGAAGGAGGACTTTGCCCCATAGCGGTCTTCCACCTGCATGATGTCCCGGAAGTTGCGATAGCTGTACGAGCCTTCGCGGTCTTTCTTCCAGAAGACCTCCCTGCGTACACCACCTAAGTCCATTTTTCGCAGGTGGTAGATGGTGGACAGTGCCCGGTGCTGGATGGTCGGGTAGATGTCGTCGATGTCATGGGTCAGGCAGACGGCAAAAGGCTTGCCTTCCGGCAGGTCCAGGCGATAGCCGTTCGCGTGCAGGTACCTGGAGACGACAGGGTCCAGCAACAGCCCGTGGTTTTTCTGCTGGTAGAAGGACCTGCAGGCTTCAGGCCGGTCGTACTCGTCCTTAAGCGAAAAGAGGTCACCCAGCCCTGGATCGTGCCGGAAGTCCGGTACGAGGCCGTCCAAAGCTATAGGTGGGTCGATAATGGCAGTGCTGTGTATCACATCTCCAGAGCTCCCGGGGCTGTAGCGATCAAAATGACATATCGGTGATTAGAGATTCTATTTTCGAGTAAAGATATGGATAATGGGGAATGTGTTTAAATTTATACACAAAAAGTCGCAAATTATTATGTGACAATGGGTAATAAATGGCGGGCTGACTGCCAGTACTCGTTGAGCCGGTATGCTTGTTTTCGCCGACGGACACCGCTGTAAGCGGAGTCGCATCCGGGATTTTTGTCGAAGGCATTTTGCTAATTCGCGGATGCCAGCACCTGTCACAAGATACCTGTCTGCTTAATCCTGCGTATTCCGACGTATTAATTTGGTAAATGTTTTATATTAATAGTTATTATAATTATGATTTGTGCTGCCACTAATAGTCTGAGAGGTACTTGCGGAATGGCCATCGAGACTACGACCTACTGGAAGGTCATGAAAAGCCAGTTGAGTGATCCTCTCTACACGAATTCGTTATACATCTTATCCACGCGTGTCTTGACGGTCGCCGCCGGATTCCTGTTCTGGATGATCGCCGCGCAGCTCTACAGCGTCGAGGACGTAGGGCTCGGCGTGGCCATACTGTCGTCTGCCGCCGTAGTCAGCATGATCGCCAGCCTCGGTTTCGAGCACTCGATCATCCGGTTCATCACCCGGTTCGAGCTGAACCGGATCGTTAATTCGTCCATTCTCATCGTCGCCGTATCTTCGGTGATCGTCGGTGCCGGCTATTGCGCCATAACGCTGCTGTCTCCTTCCCGGTCCATTATCCAGGACCTGCCAGTGGGGCCGGTCGTGTTCGTGATGTTCTGCACGGTCAACAGCGTGGCCATACTGGCAGGCAATGCACTCCTGGCCATCCGGAAACCGTTCGCGTACCTGGCGCAGAACGTGATCATCTCGTCCCGGGTATTGATCTTGCTGCCGCTGGTCTTCCTGGGCAGCTACGGGATCTTCGGCTCCGCCTTGGCCGCACAGCTCCTGGCACTCGGGCTGGTGTGGTACGTCTTCGCCAGGACCACGAGGCTGGACCTGAAAGTCGATCGGGGATATGTGTCAAGCTCGCTGAAGTACTCGGCAGGGACCTATGTGGCGAACATTTTCCTGAACCTGCCGGCCCTGCTGATGCCCATCATGGTCCTCACCTTCCTGGGCGAGGCCAATGCGGCAATTTTCTACGTGGCGGTCAGCATCGGCAATTTCCTGCCCGAGGTGACCTTTACGCTGAGCACTGCGCTCTTCATCGAAGGGAGCCATGGCAAAAACCTGCGGAAGAACGTCGGCAAGATATTGCTCGTCGCTTATTCCCTGCTGGTGCCGGGCTTCTTGGTCTTCTACATTTTCGGCGGGCATATCCTGTCGATCTACGGCGGCGTCTACCTGGAAGGCCTCGACCTCCTAATATTGTTCGCATTCTCGAGCTTCTTCACCGCGATCTACTATGTGTTCTACACGATCCAGAAGGTCAACATGGGCGTCCGGAGTCTGGTGAAGCTGAACGGGCTGCTGTTCGTTATCCTCCTGGCGACGTCGTACCTGCTGATGACCCGCATGGGCATAGTCGGTGCGGGATATGCCATGATCGCCACCTACGTTTTCATGGACCTGATCGTCCTGTTCAAAGCCATAAAGGAGAAGTGGATATGATCCCGAAATTGCTACCATTGCCCCATCACATACTGGGGACCCTGCTCCTCGTTGTCCTCCCGCTGGCGGGGATCGGAGGCGCGGTGACGCTATTATTGCTCGGACAGAATGGTTTCCTGGAGCTAAGCTCCTACCTGATCATTCCCATGGTCCTGGCTCCGGTCATCTACATGGCATATCGCCGGAAGAAGTATGCGGTCAGCGACATAAGCGGACAGGGCTTCAAGGCGCTGTTGATCATCTACCTCCTGCTCTTCTCGGTCTCAACTTACCTTCTATACGCAAGTGACATCCGGCCCATAGCGTACTATGTCGTGATAGCTGCCATGGCCACCGTTATCCTCCTCCAGATCCTGCTGTGCGTACCCGACCGCCCGAAGACCGGTATCATATTGATGCAGGTCATGGCGCTGACCCTGAACATCATCTGGGGCATAAGCCTCAAATACTATTATTTCGTCGGGAGGACCGACATCACGGGCCACGCGTGGTTCGTCGAGAACATCCTGCGGTACAGCCATGTCACCGAGACCTTCGAGGTCTACCAGCCCTTCCCGCTCTGGCACTTCATCTCGGCCACGCTGTACATGATCTCTTCCTCTACGCTGCCCATTCACATCGTCATGTACGTCGCCTGCGGCCTCGTTTATGCGCTTACGATCCTCGCGGTCTACTACCTGGCCCGACAGTTGACCGGCAGTGTGCGCGCCGGGATGCTGTCATCGCTGTTCACCTCGTTCTACCTCTTTTTTATCATCCAGGGCACGGAGGCGATGCCGCGGAGCATCACCGGCTGCCTGCTGCTCATCCTGCTCATCCTGCTGATGGGCAGCAAGGACCGAAGACACTATCCTCTGGCCATCCTGCTCACGCTGGGCATCATCGTGTTCCATACAGTGTCGATCGCCTTCTTCCTGGTCATACTGTTGCTGCTGTACGCCGCCGCGAAGCTATTCCGGGGCAGTGAGGCATTTCCGCTCCTGGACCTCAAGTACTTACTGATCTCAGCAGGGATGGCTGTCGGGTACTGGTACCTTTCTGCCGGCGTGCTCCTCGAGAAGCTATTCTACAATCTTGACCTGTCCGGCACCACGCCCACGGGGGTCATCACCCGGTCCGTCGTCGAGACGCCGATCTCGGAGACTCTCAACTACCTGCAGTACATGCCACTCCTGCTGTTCATTCTCCTCGGGATCCTGCTGACACTGCGCTCGTCGGGTAAAAACCAGGCGCTGGTCACGTTCGGCGTGGTGACGCTGGTGATGATTCCGCTGACATTCCCCGGGCCGCTGCTGCTCCTGAACCAGCTCAACGTCAACATGGGGATCGACCGTTTCTACGAGAACGGGTACATGTTCATGAGCCTGGCTGCCGCCCTGGGCTTCCTGGTCATCTACAGCAAAGCGGGGAAGCTGATGAAGTCAGCAATGGTCGTCCTTTTTGCAGTGCTGGTGCTCCTGAGCGTATCGAACGACTTCATCGCCACGGACAATCCGCTCGTCAAGCGGCCGTTCTACACGCATTACCTGACTGCCAGCGACATCTCGGGGGCCAACCTGTTCCGGGATGCGGCGAACGGCACCGTGCTGGCCGACTATCCCATCGTGCGGTACCTGATGTACAACGACTACGTCGAGCCTCCCCTCCTGATCCGGGCGGACGAAAAGAACAACAGCATCGTAATGTCCGATAACATCCCCCTGATCTACCGGAAGGGCGAGCTGTCGAAGCGGCCGCTGGACATCATGTCCGTGGACGGGCCCGAGGCCACCAGCTATAAGTATTTCGTCCCGTGGACCGGCATGGCCTACATCGACAGGTCGTCGCCAGTGTGGGACAGCCTGAAAAACCACAACCGGATCTACGACTCGAACACTATGGAAGGGTATTACTAAGAGCTTGAAAAACGTTCTTTTTTATCTTGCCATCTGGCTCAAGCAAGATGCACTTAAGTACCTTGTCTAACACGCAGGCGTGCCGGTCTTGCGTACGCGCGCGTGACCGCGGCGAAGGCCGCTCGAGTTGATGCCCGCAGAGGCCTTGTTTTTTTCTACATGGGAGATGATGGGCTATTATATCCAGCCTTTGAGGATGTTATTAAAAGCCCACTCGGCGATGGACCCGAGGGCATCCTTCCGGTTTACCTGGAACTTGTGCTCCAGCCCGGGGTTGAACTTGGACTTGAACGGCAGGACCCGGGGTGTATCCGCGTCCTGGATCTCGAAGGTCTTCATGCCGCCGGACTTCTCGAGCTTCATCAGCTCCCAGAGCATGAATTCGTTGTAATTGCCCGTGGCGCTGCCGAGCCACAGCGTGCACTTCTCGTGGTACTTGCAGACGACGTGTGCCCCGACAACCTTCTCTCCCTCGTACAGGAAGTACATCTTGACGTTGTCCGGATAGGCATCCAGTATCTCCTTGAGATAGCCGCTGTCTCCGCCATGGTACGGGGAACGGAGGCCCTTTGCCGTGAAATTGTCCTCCATGATCCTGTAGAAAGCATCCGGGTCTGCCGAGCGTCGCATCTCCAGGCCCCGGCCCTGGACATGTTTGATCTGTTTCTTGCACGTCGAGTCAAAGCCAGCCCAGATCTCCTGGAGAGGCCTTGCCAGGTCGATGACGTAATCGTAGGAGATGTCGACGGCGTAATGCTGCCACCGGAACGGCCGGACATCGTCGAAGCACGGCTGCGTCAGCATCTTCATGTAGTTCGGCGAGATCTTTCTCATCTCGGCGGTGATCGTCCGGATGGCGTCGGCCAGGTACGCTTCCCTGCGCTTCTGCTTGAGTTCGCCGTACGTGGCCCCCATGACCGGGCCGAGGTACGGCACCAGCATCTGCGGGGGCGGCGAAAAGACGAGCTTCAGGCCCCGGTACGCCCTGAAGTAGAGGGGGAACAGGCAGATAAGCTCGTTACCCCTGTATATGCCGTAAGGCAGCAAGGTGTAAGGGCTGTGCTTTTCGATGATCTTCAGGAACCGCCACCGGTGAAAAATCGTGCCGTAAGGCGTCCCGTCCAGGAACCGATCCCAGGCCGGGCCGTCCTGAATCAATTTGGTGGTAATCATGTTTCTGATCGCCTATCCGTCTCCGCCATTTGCCGCAAGGCTACGGTATCCGTCGGACGCGAGTAGTTCTGTTGCGGGCTTACCGGTATTTGTAGAATCCCTCGCCGGCCTTGATCCCGAGCTTGTCGTCCTCCAGCAATTGCCGCAGCGTTGCCGCAGGCTGATACCGGTCGTCGCAAAGTCCGCCGTGCAGCGTCTCGAGGATTTTGACACATACGTCGATGCCGATCAGGTCCGCTAACGCAAACGGGCCCATGGGATGGTTCAGCCCCATCTTCATGGCGGCATCGATGTCTTCCTTCGCCGCGATACCGCTCTCGTACAGGTGCACGGCATCGTTGATTTGCGGCAGCAGCAGCCGGTTGACGATGAAACCAGGATGGTTGCTCACGGCGATGGGCTTCTTGCCGATCTCCTTGCAGAAACCGATGACCAGGTCGTGGGTTTCGGCGGAGGTGGCGCGACCGATGACCACCTCGACCAGGTCCATTTTCGAGACCGGGTTGAAGAAATGCACGCCGATGACGCGGTCCGGCCTGTCCGTGGCCGCCGCCAGCTCATCGACGGAGAGCGATGATGTGTTGGTGGCAAAGATCGCTTTTTCCCCGGCGATGCCCGACAGCGCCCTGAACACATCTTTTTTCACCTCCATCTCCTCCGAGACCGCTTCAATGATGATGTCGCAGTCGTGCAGGTCGCCGTAGTCGGTGGTGATGCGGAGATGCCTGAGCACCTGGCCGACCTGCTCTTCAGTCCGGTCTTTCGCCAGCTTTTTGCCCAGGGTCGCCCGGGCGGCTTCCGCCGACTTCTGCGACCGGGTCTTCAGCGTGACCTCGCACCCGTTGCGCAGCATATACTCGGCGATGCCAGCGCCAAGCGTACCGGTGCCCACGACGCCTGCCGAGAGCGCTTTCGTCCCGCTCTCGGCCAGGTCGATAGTGTGGCCTATGGGGTATTCGCTGAACGATTTCATGATGATTTTGTTGCCGTTCCGGTCCTCAAGGAGGTAGTCGATGTACGGGACTTTCTCGTTCCCCCTCGAGGGGACGTTGATCCGGGTGAAGCCGATCACGGTATACTTCGTCTCGGAGACCTTGCGCGTGTCGCCTTTGCAGAAGATACATTTCTGCACCGGGTAGCTCCAGTACTTGCCGCAGGTGGCACAATGGTACGCTAGCATTTGCTCCCCTCCAGTATTGTGACGGCCGCAGTGCCGCCGATGCCGCCGACGTTGTGGGTCATCCCTTTCCTCGCACCTGGCACCTGCCGCTTACCGGCCTCTCCCCGGAGTTGGGTGACGATCTCGTAGACCTGCGCCAGACCAGTCGCCCCGATAGGATGGCCATCCGCCTTGAGGCCGCCGTCCGTATTCACCGGGATGTCTCCGTCTCGGAGGATGCGGCCCTCGCCCACCATCCGCGCCGCCTCCCCCGGCGGGCAGAAACCCAGGTCCTCGAGGGCGATCAGCTCGCTGATGGTGAAGCAGTCGTGTACCTCGACGATATCGATGTCCCGGGGCGCAGTCCCGGACTCTGCGTAGGCCTTTTTCGCCGCCAGCCGCGCGGCATTGAACGACGTCAGGTTCGACCGCTGGGTGAGCGAAGTGGAGTCGGCCATAAACTGGCAGCTCAACACTTTCGCATCCCGCGCGCTCCGGCTTTCCTTCGACACGACGACGGCGGCCGCCCCGTCGGAGATCGGGCTGCAGTCGAAGAGGTTCAGCGGCGTGGAGATCACCGGCGAGCGCCGGATCACATCCAGGGTCACCTCCTTGTAGTAGAAGTGGGCGAGCGGGTTCAGCCGCGCGTTCTGGTGGTTGATGAGCGCGACCTGCTCCAGCACCTCGTGATCGACGCCGTATTTCTGCATATACTGCTGGGCGATCAGCGCGTAGTTGGCGGGAAAGATCAGCCCGTTTATCTGGTCGATCCGGCGGTCCGCCGCCATGGCGATCGCCTCGGTGGTGCCGAGCACGTCCGGCGAAGTCATCTTCTCCACCCCGACCACCATCACGTGATCGAGCTTCTCCAGAGCGAAGAGCGCCTGCTTCAAGGCCGTGCTGGACGATGCACAGGCGGTCTCCACGCGGACGACGGGCACGTTCATGCCCGGCAGCAGCGACGCGATGACTGAATTGAGGTGCAGCTGCCCGTTCAGCGGGCCGCCGAGGAAGTTGGACACGAAGATCGCGTCGATCTCGGTGATGTCTATGTTTCCGTCTGCGATCGCGTCGTACATGGCCTCGTACGCCAGCTCGGGCAATGTCCGGGGCAGCGATCCGAACTTGGTCCGGCCAATGCCGGTAATGTGCATCTTTTCCATCTCCTGTTAGCTTTCCTGTCCTTCGAAAATAACGTCCCGGATCGGCCGGAACGAGAACTCGCGGAGCAGCGCCTCGAACTTTTTCAGCGCCGATCCTATGCCGTAGTATGCGACGAACCGGTAGAACGCCGGAATCGCCAGCCGGGGCGTGCCCGGGTACGTCTCCCACGGATGTATATATAAGATCGAGGGCCTCGTCCGGTTGACCTTGCGGAAACCCGCCTTCAGCAGGCGAAGCGGCAGGGCCCGCAGGTAGAAGCCTCCTGCGATCGGGATGTTCCTGTAGGTGTTCAGGACGGTCATCGGGAACTCGATGATCTTTCCCCGGGGATCGTGTTTCGCCACGTCGTCCTTAGAAGGGCGGTAAATGTTCACGGGGGCATCGGGCACGCCGTACAGCATCGTCTTGAACGGGAAGATGCTCGCATCGTACCTGAAGCCGTACTTTTCCAGCACGTCGAAGGCCCATCGTGTCGAATTGTCTATGGAGAAGCTGGGCGCACGGAAGCCGATGGGTCGGCTGCCGGTGATCGACCGCAGCAGCGCCACCGAGCGCTGGATCTCGTCGTCGAAGGCCGCTTTGCTCAGCTGGTACAGGGTCTTGTGGGAGTAAGCGTGGCAGGCAATTTCATGCCCCCGATCGTATATCTCCCGGATCAACTCCGGGTGTTCCCTGGCTACGGACCCGAGGACGGCGAACGTCGCCTTCACGTCATAGCGTTCGAGGAGCTGCAGGATCGGCCGCACCGATTCCGTGACCTGGTCCGGCATATCTGCGGGCAGGTACCCGGTCAGGAACTCGTTGCTGTGCCAGTGCTCGAGGTCGACGACCAGGGCGTTACGCATGGGCTACCACCTCGAGCGTCAGCTTTCTTATCACCTTCGCCGGATTCCCGCCGACGACGGTATAGGGCTCGACGTCCCGGATGACCACGCTGCCGGCGGCGACCACGCTGTTCTCTCCCACGGTCACTCCGGCCAGCACGATGGACCGGGGGGCTATCCAGGCGCCCCGCCTTATCGTCGCCGGCTTGACAATGCGCGGATAAAAGCCCTTCTTGATCTCTATGGAACAGGTCGGGTTGGAATGGCAGAAGATCAACGTTCCCATGCCGATGCTCACGTAGTCGTCGATCGTCAGGAGACCGGGATAGAGCTCGTCCAGGCATACATCGGGCCCTATGTACACATGCCGGCCGATCCTGACGCCCCGGAGCCTGTGGAGCGCGGCCGACAGGCCCGGGTGAGGTGAGTGTCTTGCCAAGGACTGGAGGGTCCAGCCGGAGATGAATCGCAGGTAATATCTCACTGTGCCGAGGGTACCCTTGTACCCGTAGTAGGCCTTGATCTCGGCCATGTTCAGTGCTTCAGGCTCTTCCATATCATCACATCCGGTTTTTCCGATAGTCGTCAGGGCATGTCCGCAGGCTGGTCAAGGAATTCATCCGGTTGTAGTGTGGCAGCCAGCTCCAGACATCCTGTTCGTTATGCTTTAAACGGTATATGTATATTAATATTTTTATTAATATGTTGTTATAATTATAAATGAATTACTGCCAATGCCGAAAAAAGAGCAGCCAATCGATGATGTACCTGAGTGCTTTCAGGAATCACCTCCGCGATCCCCTCTATAAGAACTCTGTTTACATC
>JAEZKS010000009.1 GCA_023436075.1 Methanobacteriota archaeon | reverse complement strand
CCGAGCTTCAACACAGAGGTCACAGACGCTCCAGAGGTATCACAGAGGATTATTTTAAATAAAAAGGCTTACACATAGCCATATTTTTATTCGTCCTCTGTGCGTCCTCCGTGTCCTCTGTGACCTCTGTGTTGAAGCTCGGTGCCCTCGTGTGACCTTTGAGATCTCTAACGCGCGAGCGCAGTGGTCACGGTCTCATCGAAGTCTTTCAGGAATCTCTTGAGGTTCTTCGCCGGCACCCGGCCCCCCGCAGCCAGCGGGTGCCCGCCGCCGCTGCCGCCATACCGGGCCGCGACTTCGCTCACGATCAGGTTCAGGTTGAGATCGCCCTTGGCTCTCATGCTGAAGTCATAGACGTCCCGGTGATCACGGTACTCGAATGAGATGCCTACGAGCGTGTGACCGTACACCCGGGCATAGATCGCCGCCTTGGACATGCAGGCATTCTGGTCGAGGACGTAGGAGATGTTTCGCATGTTGACCACGTCGACAGCTACCTTCTTGCGCAGCTCGTTCTCCTGTCTGGATGCGATGACCGCGTTCTTTGCCAGCACGTCGATGTCCGAGGGCAGGACGTTTCTGGCAAGCTGAGCAGCCAGCCATCGCTTGAACTCGTAGTCACGCCGACCGATCTCGATGCCCTGGGACAGCGTGCCCGCCTGGTAATACAGGCTCCGCTTGTCCCAGTCCTGTATCATCTCATGAATGCTTTCCGAGTTGTCCCGGTAGTCGCCGATGGCGCCGTACAGCGCCACCCGGCTCATGTCAGGGTGCAGGTTGTCCCGAAAGTGCCGGAAAGCCATCTCCGAAGCGCTCGACGTGAGGTCGCTGATCAGCCATTCTGCGCCGAAGCCCTGCGGCAGCGGGTGATGATCGACGTAGATGACCTCCGAGTCACGGGCGATATCGTCCAGCTTGGCCTTGAGCTGCGAGGCGGTAGGGATGTTGATGGCGATGTCGCACACTACCACCCGGTCGAAGCCTCTGGCCTGCTCGATATCGGCCAGGACGCTCACCGCGTTCGTGAAGAAAAGTGGAGAGCCGGGGTGCGCCGCCAGCGTCACCGCGCCGGCGCAGATGCCGTCGCTGTCGCCGTGAGTCAGAATGATCGTCCTCATCGAATCACAGCAGGGGGTATGCAGGGTTCCGTCAAATACTCTCTGCCAGCCGGACCATTCTGCACCAGGCCTACCTTGGGCGGGATCTCTGCGTGCGCGTGCTGGCGGTCGCTCCCGTGGGCTACTTTTTGAGCGACGGGTCCCCGTCGTCAAACCCGCAGTCGATGTGACTGCCGTCGCAGTACGGCTTGTTGGCCGACTGGCCGCAGCGGCAGAGCACGACGCGGTTCCGCGCCTCGAGCTTCTTGCCGCCGGCTGATTCGATGGCGATGCCGCCTTTGAGCCAGATGCCCCCGCTGACGCCCTTTTCCGGGTCCTCGATCAGGCTGATCGCCGGATCGAAATGTGGCTCGACAGGCGTGTCGCTCTTCTTGTCCCAGATCACCAGCCGCCCGGTCGGGCACTGCCCGGCGATCTTTTCGGCCAGCTTCATCGTCTGCTCGTCAGTCTGACGGTATACAAGCTCCCAGACGCCTCCGGCCTGGTGACAGAAACGCGCGCGGGCGCACAGGCTGTTCACGTCGAGCAGTACAATGTCTTTTCCCCCGATAGCCTCCGCCTGGTCGAGGTACTTTTTCCGGCTTGCCGTCTCGGTGCCGTCGAAGCCGGCCTTAGCATGCGTCCCGTCGCAGAAGGGCTTATGACCGGACTGCCCGCAGCGGCAGAGCGAATACGTCTCGCCGGCAGGGTACTTCTCCCCCGGCGCCCATTCCGTCGGACAGCCCTCAGCCGGGTCGTGTACGATGATCTCTTTCGCCAGTGGCAAGCCGCCAGTGACGAGGTACGGACCGTCCTTCGTGACAGTGACTTTATGCGGAGGCACATGGCCCGCAGCACGTTTATCCAATCATGACACCCGGATAGATCAACGGTTTACCCTGACAAATAGTTTCCCGGACGATCGTTAACTCGTCGTGCACTCTTCGTGCCCGGCCCATGGCATGAACTGCTCATGGCAAGCGGGCAAACACCAGGTCGCCTTCAACCTTGACCTCGTAGACGACAAGCGGTTTTGGCGGCCGGGCCTGCCGATCAATGCGGGCCACGATCCCTGTAAGATTCGTCCAGCGGATCACGGCACCACTGGCCAGGTCGAACTCGCTGAAGTGATCGGGACACGTGATGATCATCCCTGCCAGAGTGCCCCGTGACAGGTCGCCCCCGAGATGCGGGCACCGGTTGTCCGCGACGTAGAAGTTATCGGCAGTCCTGACAAGCAACAGCTCGTGGCCTCTGGAATAGACCTTTTTCATCTCGCCGATCTTGAGATCGCCCGTCCGGGCTACTTTCGTGAAACCGCTCATGCCAGAACCTCGTGTCGAGCCATCTCAAGCGATGCCACCGGACAAACACGCGTAGCGCAGCATCTTCCGGGATACAAATGTAAAAACGTACTTATATGAGAAGTGATACTTAAGACGAATGAACATTCAGAGTAATATATAGTAAGATCAATCGTGCTTAATATTATTTTCCGCGGAGGATAGCAAATTTGTCACAACCTGTCGTCAACATCGGTATGGTGGGCCACGTCGACCATGGCAAGACCACCCTGGTGAGCGCGCTGTCGGGAGTGTGGACAGACACTCACAGCGAGGAGCTCAAGCGGGGCATCTCGATAAGGCTCGGCTACGCCGACTGTACTTTTTATAAGTGCAAAAACTGCAACGAGCCAGAGTGCTACTGCTCTACGCCCAAGTGCCCGGCATGCGGGACGGACGTCGAGGAGCTGCGCACGGTCTCGTTCGTGGACTCGCCAGGCCACGAGACCCTGATGGCCACGATGCTCTCGGGAGCAGCGATCATGGACGGCGCGGTGCTGGTCATCGCGGCCAACGAGCCCTGCCCCCAGCCCCAGACGAAAGAACACCTGATGGCGCTGGACATCATCGGCATCAAGAACGTCGTCATCGCGCAGAACAAGATCGACATCGTCACGCGCGAGCAGGCGAAAAAACACTATGATCAGATCAAGGCATTCGTGAAAGGGACCGTCGCCGAGAACGCGCCGATCGTCCCCATCTCCGCACAGCAGAACGTCAACATCGACGTCCTCATCAAGACCATCGAGGATACGATCCCGACGCCGAAGCATGACCTCGACAAGCCACCCATCATGTTCGTGGCCAGGTCCTTCGACGTGAACCGTCCGGGCACGCCACCAGCAAAGCTGAACGGTGGCGTCATCGGCGGCACCATCTCACAGGGTAAGCTCGCGGTCAAGGACGAGATCGAGATCCGGCCCGGCCGGAAAGTGGAGTACGAGGGCAAGACGAGCTGGCTGCCGATCAACACGACCATCACCCGCCTCGTCTATGGCGGGGACGCGGTCGAAGTCGCGACGCCCGGAGGGCTACTCGCAGTAGGCACCAAGCTGGACCCGGCCATGACCAAGAGCGATGCCATGGCAGGCCAGGTGGCCGGCAAGCCCGGCACGCTGCCCCCGGTATGGCACAAGTTCGTCATGAAGACACAGCTCCTGGAGCGGGTAGTAGGCGTAACCGAGGATTCGATGGCAGTGAAGCCCATCGCCACCAGCGAACCGCTCATGCTCAGCGTGGGCACGTCGACCACGATCGGCGTGGTCTCATCCGCCCGCCAGAACGAAGCGGAAGTCCGGCTGAAGCGGCCCGTATGCGCCGAAGTCGGTTCCCATATCGCCATCAGCCGCCGCGTGGGCGCACGGTGGCGCCTCATAGGAATCGGAGTACTGAAGGAATAAGAGTGAAAGTCCTCGTCGACACCAACGGGCTCATGGTCCCCGCGCAGCACGGCATCGACGTCTTCGAGGAACTGAAGCGGCTCGGCTTCGACGAATGCCTGGTGCCGTCGGCCGTCATCGACGAGATGGAGGCGCTGAAGGCAAAGCTGCGCGGAAACGACAGGATGGCCCTGTCCGTCGCGACGGCGCTGGCGAAGCGCTGCGCGATCGTCGATGCGCCGGGAAGCGCTGACGACGTGCTCGCGACACTGGCAAAAGAGATGGGCGCAGCGGTCTTCACGAACGATGCGACGCTGCGAAAACGGCTGAAGAAAGAAGGCGTGAAGACGGTCTTCATGCGAAGCCGGCACACGCTGGCCATGGAATGAAAATCACCTGACAGATGGACGGATAAGACATGTATCGAAAAGTAAGGCTCGTGGATATCATCAGGATACCGCCGCAGAGGCTGGAAGAGGATCTGGAGAAAGTGGTCGCGGAGACCCTCCGTGAGAAGCTCGAAGGCCGCATTGACAAGATGCTCGGCTCGATCGTCGCCGTGACCGACATCGCAGAGATCGGCGAGGGCCACATCCTCGTGGGCGACGGGGCCGTCTATTACGAGGTCACCTTCAACGCCATCGCCTACAAGCCCGAGCTTCAGGAGATCGTCGAGGGCACTGTCGTGGAAATCGTCGCCTTCGGCGCGTTCGTCGCGGTGGGCCCGGTCGACTGCCTTGTGCACGTCAGCCAGATCGCCGACGAGTTCATGACCTACGACGAGAAGAACGCCCGACTGGCCAGCAGGGACAGCAACAGGAGCCTGAACGAAGGCGACAAAGTCCGGGCCCGCATCGTGGCGGTCAGCCTGAACGAACACGACCCGCGCGAGAGCAAGATCGGCCTGACCATGCGACAGGCAGCCCTCGGCAAGCTCGAGTGGATCGAAGAGGAACAGAAGCGGAAGGAGAGAGGCGAGAAGCCCCACGCAAAGGCTTCCTCGTAACTACTTCCTCTTTTGCCAACTCGTTTTTATATTATTTGCGTCATTCCATATTTGGACTGCGTTTGTACAGGACACCTGCAAATACACGCTCTATCATAGCGTCGGGCACGTCAGAAGTGGTTCAGCACCAAGTCCGCCAAGTCCACACAGTACACCAAG
>JAEZKS010000234.1 GCA_023436075.1 Methanobacteriota archaeon | reverse complement strand
CCATAGTTGTCCCGGCCATGTAAGTCGCATAGACTGCCACGCCGACTGCCACGCTTTTCGCCACGTTTACTGCCATGGCCCCGAGATATGCGCTCCACTTCAGATCTATCATGCCCCCGGTGATCGTCTGCATGACAACGAACTGAAACATGCTGATGGCCGCAAAAGACAGAGTAAGGACGATGATTCCGTATCCTGCCAGCAGGTAGAAGACAACGGCGTTCACCACGGCGACGACGAAGTTCCAGATGAACCCGAGATCGGCCCGCCCCCTGGACAGGTACGTGGGCACTGTCGTGCTACCGAGCGCTTTGAAGAGCGCCACAGCGCACAGTACCTGGAAGATGGGCGTCACGTCGGACCAGCCCGGCCCCATCAGCAATGGAACGAAGACCGGCGCCGCCACGAAGACCACGACGATGACCGGGACCATGGTGAACGAAATGAGGCGTGACATGTGCAGATATCCCTGCCGGAGTAGCTCATCCGACTCCTGGAACTTCGCCAGCACGGGGAAAGAGACGGTCATGATGACCGTGCTGATGCGTGTGACCGGGTACACGATGATCTGGTAGGCGACATAGTATTGCCCGAGCACGCCGGCCCCCAGGTATCGCCCTGCGATCAGTTTGATGGTGTTAATGGCGAGATATGTCACGGTGCGCTCGCCCATCTGGTACAGCCCGAACCCGATGTAACCGCTGAGGTCCGAGACCCGAAAATGCAGGTGTGGACGCCAGTGAGACAGACCTGCTGCGACGAGCTGGACGCTCCGGGCGGCAAAATAGATGATCTGCCCGATCACCAGCGCCATTACATCATGTCCGTAGTATGCGGCGACGAACATTGCGGCCGTACTGACGATGGTGGCGACGATCTCGATGAATGCCAGGCCCCGGAACTTCAGGTCTCGCTGCATGAGGACGAGATAAAGCTGGCCTGGCGGCGTGACCAGGAATATGGTGCTGATCCAGATCATCACCGGCATGAGGGCCGGCTCGCGGTAGAAGCCCGAGGCCAGCGGCGCGATGGCCAGGGTGAGCACGAAGAGGGCCAGCCCCGTGGCGATCTCCAGCCAGAACAGGCTGGATAGCCGGTCCCGGGTAGTGTCTCGGCGCTGGATGATCGCGTTGGAGATGCCCATGTCGTTGAACGCCTGGACGACCCCTATGATTACCATGGCCATGGCCATGAGGCCAAAATCATACGGGCTGAGGAAATGCGTCAGTACCGCCACTTGAAGGTACTGGAAAGCCGACGTGAGCAGCGTCGACAGGCCAATCCACGCGACACCGGATATCGTGTGACGTTTGACATGGGCGTGCTCCGACATGTGATAAGCAGGTCAGTCCGGCAACGGTTAAAAACGAGATAACGAAAGCGCGAAACAGGCGTCATGGCTTTGCGTCGTGGGATTTCGCGCCCGCAATGCAAACTCAAAACTACTGTTCCTTCAGTTTTGCCGGCTCTGGCTTTTCCGTACCGCCCGACAGGCGCTGCTTCAGCATGATAGCCAGGCTTTTGCCGACGTAGGTCAGCCCATGGTAGATCTGCTTGAACCTGAGGTAGACGGTGAACTTGGACTCTCCCAGGCGGGGCCGGAAGGTCACTGTCTTATAGCCTATGCGCAGCCTTTCTCGCCACGAGTTGTAGACGATGTCGTACTCGATCTCGAAGCCGCTCGCCCTCAGGTGCGGGTATAGCGCTTCCGCCGCACGGCGGCCGAAAGCCCAGTAGCCTGTCTGGATGTCTGGCAGGTCCATGCCATAGGCAAAGCTGACGATCGCCGAAGTAGAGCGGTTGATGAAGAGCGAGAACCTTCCCAGATGCTCGATCTGCAGTCGTCTGTCACGGCTGCCAAGCACTATGTCGCTGCCGTTCTTCAGCATTTCGACCATCTTGGACAGTTCCCGCGGATCGTTCGTGTAATCTGCGTCGATCATGGCAAGGCCAGAGTAGCCCGAAGCGAGGAAGTACTCCATGCCAGTGCGAACGCCACAGCCCTTGCCCCTGCCGAATTTCTGCGGGACGAACGTGTAGCCGAGCGACTCGGCCACCTGCTGCGTCCTGTCGGTAGAGCCGCCGTCCACGACAAGCACATCGAAGCCCGGCGGTACTTCCAGGGCCAGCGCTCGTAGCGCTTTTTCCTCGTTCAGTGTGGGCAGCAGGAGCAGAAATTCGTTGGCCATTGTTAACAGTTATGTAGCTAACCATGTATTAATTTAGCGAGCGAAACAGGTGAAAAATAATAGTGCCTGATCACCGGATGCCGAAACGCCCCTTCCACTGTGCGACCCATGCAGCATCGGCCTTCTCCAGGCGGTTTTTATTGAGGTTCTCTTTCATGATCCAGATGATGTCTTTGTCCTTCGATGAAAACCATTTTTCCATGGCCCTCTTTCCCTCTTCAGGGTAAGCGGCGGCGGCTACGCTCCAGCAGTAGCCGAGGCCTTTTTTCAGGGCGATGAACTCCTCAGACTTCCTGTTTTCCACAGCATCGACAGACTCCGTAATCCTGTCCAGGATCGCCAGGACCCGGACGACGTCCTTCTTGTTCTTCAGCAGCGCCGGCTCGCACAGCGCCGCCGCGGCTGCCCGCTGCTCGAGCGGGTTCCCGGCGCTCCACTCCTCCATCGCATTCAGCAGCCGGCCCATGTCTTTCATGCCCAGCCGCTGCAAGGCCATCGCCACGCCTTCGCGGATTCGCCACCGCGGATCGGAGGCCAGCGAGCGAATAGTGTCCAGAGCTTCCGTGTTGCCACCGGCGGCCAGCTTTCCCATGCCAATGGCGCCGCAGAATGCAAGGAACTCGCGAGGATCGTTGACCGGCGCGACATCGGGTGTGTTCGACAAGAGGCGCCGGAACAGCTTCTCGTCGCCAAAATCGGCTATGGCCTGGCCCAGCTCGATGTTGCCCCTGGGTCCCGGCAGGCCTGACTCTTTCATCAGGAACGCGTCGATGTCTTCGACTTTAGGAAGCGCTTTCATGTATTGTCCGATCTTGCTCAACTACGACATCCCACTGGGTTTCCCTTTATTGTACGTATCCCTCTTTCCGCAGGACTTCCTCGACTTGTTCGACAGCAGTGCCGATGTAGTTCTCCGGATTCGTTATCCCGTCTACCTCGGCCGGAGTGAGCTTTGCCGCTATGTCAGGGTTCTCGAGCAGCGTTTCCTTCAGCGATCTCTTCTCCTCGAACGCCTTCATCGATGCCTCGCGGACGATCTCATGTGCCTTCTGCCTGCCGAAGCCGCGCTTTGCCAGCTCGATCATCACGGCCTCGCTCATCTGCACGCCCCGGAGAACTCCGAGGTTCCTCTTGATATTCTCGGGATAGAACGTCAGGCCGGAAATCACTTTTATCGTCTTGTTCAGGATGTGGTCTAGCAGGATCGACGATTCAGGGATAATGATCCGCTCGGGAGACGAGTTGGTCAGGTCGCGCTCGTCCCACAGTACGTTGTTTTCAAGTGCAGGCTCAACGTACGCCCTTACTACACGCGCCAGACCGCAGACCTGCTCGGCGTTGATCGGGTTCCGCTTGTGCGGCATAGTGGAGGAGCCGACCTGCTTCTTGCCGAAGCCCTCGGCAAGCTCGCCGATCTCGCTGCGCTGCATCAGGCGGACCTCCAGGCAGATCTTGTCCAGCGTACTCGCTACGCCTGCCAGAAACATCATGTACTCTGCATGCCTGTCACGCTGGATGATCTGGCTGGACACAGTGGCGGCCGGGATGTCCAGGTACTCCATAGTCAACTCTTTGATTTTCATGCCGTGCTTGCCAAACGCCGCCTGTGTGCCCACTGCGCCGCTCATCTGGCCCACCGCGACGCGAGACCGCATCTGGTTGAGGCGCTGCTCGTGCCGGGCGATCTCCATGGCCCAGATAGCGAACCGCAGGCCGTATGTCGTCGGCACGGCGAGCTGGCCGTGGGTCCGGCCGGCGGTGACCAGGCGCTTCGTGGCATCAGCCTTCTCCAGCAGAGCGCGCTTGAGACGGCGCAGCTTGTCCTCTATGATGTCCATGGAATCTTTCAGTTGTAATGCCAGCCCTGTGTCGAGGATGTCGTTGGACGTGGCGCCATAGTGTATCCACTGTCCCGGCGCGCCGCACTGCTCGGCATAGGCGAGCACGACGGCCATCATGTCGTGGCTGATCTCGTCCTCGATCTGCCGGACCCGTTCGACGTCGACCTTGCCCATGCACGCGGCGATGGTCTCTGCGTCCTTCTCCGGGATCAGGCCGACGGCCGCTTCTGCCCTGGCCAGGGCCGCCTCGACCTGCAGGAGCTTTTTCAGCTTGGCCTCCTCAGTCCAGACCGCCTTCATCTCCGGCGTGCCGTACCGGAACTCGATAGGATGTATTGCCATGAAAATCAATCCTGTGAACAGGTTCTACTTAGTTGAACGTCTAATAAATAGTTACGCCAACCCTAACAGACAGAGATAACAAGCCGCCTAAGGGCACCAAGAGAAGAGGCCAAGTCGCCATTGTAGGATATAAGAGGCGCCAAGTCGCCAAGTTCTATTTTTGTTTTTAAGCTGCCAAGGCGGACAAGGTCAAGTTTGTTCATTCGTCACGAAGAAGCTAAGTTTCAAGAGTCCAAGGGAAGAACGTAAGTCATGAAGTGCTGTTGTCCTCAAGTATAAGAGTGGGCCAAGAGGCATAAGAAGAGATCCATGTCGGCTATTTCAGCAATGGCAAACGGACGGACTCTTCTTGTAATCTTGGCCCACTCTTATACTTGAGTGATAACACGACTTTCCTGCTTCGGGCCTTTTCTTAGATCCTTGAAACTTGGATTCTTAGTGACGAAAAAAGAAACGGCCTTCCGACTTGGAAACTTGAAAATTAACTAAGACTTGGCGCCTTGGTGTCTCTTATATCCTACAGTGGCGCCTTGGCCCCTTGCGTCAGGCAGCAGGGGCGGATTGCAGAACCTGTTTCAGCCGGTCCGGGTAGTTGCTGCTCATGAAATCCGGCCCCATCTCTGCATACTTCTTGATCTCTTCCGGCTTGTCCTCGTTCCATACGTTGACAGTGAAGCCATGCTTGTGACATTCTTCCACGAGCGCCTGTGATACGATGTCCTTTCTCAAGAACAGGACGTCGGCCATGATATCCAGGGACAGCGCCTGGAAGTCGAGGGGCAGGTGGCTGAAGATGGCCGCAGTCTGGAGTTGCGGGTGTAGCTCCTTGCACCGGCGGATGGAGTAGGTAAAGAACGAGGAGACGATGCAGTCGTTGACAGCGTCGTTTCGGTCGATGATATCTAGCAGATCTATCTCGATCCCTTCCTGCTTGATCTCCGGAATCATTTTCACGCGGTTCCTGGCCAGGTCGATCACTTCCTGTAGCGTCGGGATCTGCTGCCCCTTGCCGGCATCGAGTTTCTTGAGTTCCTCCAGGGTCATGTCCCGGACTTTACCGTGTCCGTTGGTCGTACGGTCGACCGTATCGTCGTGAATGACCACGAGATGGCCGTCGTTTGCCCCGGGCCGGTCGGCCTCG
>JAEZKS010000222.1 GCA_023436075.1 Methanobacteriota archaeon | reverse complement strand
CGTATGGGCCACGTCATCGAGGTTCTGTACGACGATCGGGAAAACGACCTTATCCCCGCCCAGAGCCTTCTGCCCGATCACACTGCAAGACAGCGCCGTCCCGGACGTAGCCGGACCACCATCATATACTCTCGAGATCATCAGATAGACCTTATTGTGGTCGCGATCGATGCCGTTTCCAAGCAAGACGACCCTGAGATCGTCGAAGCTCCTGTAGTCGCTCAATTCGACATCGCCCGACATGTCAGCGCGGCCATTCTGCCTTATGGTGACAGAAACACTATGGTTGTCACTGTTGATCCACGCCGTTACAGTACCTCCGGTAATCTGAGTCGGCGTACCACAATTCACCCAACCATCCAGCTCATAACCATCAGTGGCAAAAGCCGGCGACGTCAAGACGAGGAACATCAACGCCAGCCCAATGGAGGCCAGCAGCGGTATTGCGTACGTCGGCCTCATACGTCCGTCCTCATGAAGAACATGTACGAGAGCCCGAAGGCGGCGACCAGGATCACCAGTAGCGCGACAATGTAGGCCCACTTGTACCCCAGCGACTCGAACAGCGTCAACTGTTTTCTGCTTTCCATCCAGTTGTAGCTGCCACTGTACGTCTCGGACGGGTCATAGGGCTTCTCCTTGCTCAGGATGACGTTAGTCAGCTGGCTGTAGGACTGCATCGGAGAGATTAATGCTGATATGTCTCCGATCTGTTGTTGTGTCGAATAGTATCTGGCCGAGTCGTTCTGGTATTTCCATTGAGCCTCCTGGTATGCCTGCATTTCGGGGCTTATCGTGGGCTCAGGCATCGAAATGACCGAACCATTGGCGTCCACTACAGGCATGGCTATCGGCGTGGATATGACCGGGTATTGCGTGTATTGCGGTGGCGGCCCCATGACCACGTTTGAAACAGTGCTGACAGCGCCACCAAGGATATACATGAACACGAAAATTCCCAGCATGAACAGGACAGCCGTCTTCGAGGAGTGACTGAAGGTCGAGACCAGCAGCGATACAGCAAAAATCGTCACCATGAAGAGCAGGGTAGCGCCGAAGTACGCGACGATCCGGTACAGGTCGTCGCCTGACGGCACGATCTGGGAGAGCAGCAGCACGGCCATGGTAACCATGAACGCAGCGGCCAGTATGATGGCGATCACTGCCACCCCGGCCAGGGCCTTGCCATTAATCACACTATCCCTGTATGTAGGCCTGGTCAGTAGCAATCGCAGCGATCCGGATTCCCTCTCGCTGGAGATCAGGTCGAACCCCATCACGATGGCCAATATCGCGCCGACAAAGTTAAATGCCGTATAGAACTGGTAGAAGAATGATAGGAAGGACGGCATGTACTGGTTCAGCAACATGTCCCTCATATTTTCCAGGCTGGACTGCATCGCGGCGATCATTTCCTGGCTATCGCCGCGCGCTATCGCTTCATCGATCTGCTGTTGCTGCTGCTGGATCATCTGGTTGTTCTGTTCCTGCTGGGTCTTGTACTGGTCAAGCTGAGAGTTATAGCCTTGCAGCCCGGCAAGTATGCCGATAATCACGAGAATCAGCATGATTCCTATGAGGATCAGGAAGCGCTTCCCGGTGAAGAAGTCTCGTAGCTCCTTTTCCGCCACGATCATGATGTCCTTCATATCAGGCGCCTCCATATACGGTTTGCATGAAAATATCCTCCAGCGACGTCCCCACGACGCGCAATTCTCTCACCTGTATATGGCTGGCATACAGCTCGGAGGCGATCTGGTCGCAGATGTCAGATCTGGCGACGATCTCCGCCGTTTCGCCACTGTAGGCGGCGCTGACGATCCCCTCGGTCTTCAGGTCGGGCATGTTGCCATGAGATCGGACCAGTATGCGTACGTTGCCATCACTACGCAGGCCGTTACGGACGTCATCCATGGAGCCGCTCACTGCCATCTTTCCTCCCTTGATGATGCCGAACCGGTTGCAGAGATTGCCCACCTCCTCAAGCGCGTGAGACGACAGCAGGACGGCTTTGCCGGCTGCAGCCTGCTCCTTTACGATCCGGCGGAACAGCATCACGCCCTCTGGGTCGAGGCCGTTGGTAGGCTCGTCCATCAGGATTACCCTGGGGTCGTTGAGCAGCGAGAGGGCCAGGCCCAGCCGCTGCCGCATTCCCCGGGAGAACTTGCCCACAGGCCGTCCGACGCCGCCGAGCCCCACATACTTGATCAGCTCGTCGATCCTGGCGTCGGCGTCCTTGATATCATAGAATTTCGACAGGTACTTCAGGTTCTGCTTTGCATTCAGGTGAGTGTAAAATCCGACACCATCCGGCAGGTAGCCGATGATCCGCTTGGCCTCGATCGGTTTCCTGATCACGTCAATGCCATCGATCAGGCACCGGCCGGTCGTCGGCTCGATGAGCCCTACCATCATGCTGATGGTGGTCGTCTTTCCGGCGCCGTTCGGCCCTAGAAAACCGAATATTTCGCCACCTTTTACCTCGATGTCGACGGAATCGACGACTTTCGTCCCATCGTAGGCCTTAGTCAGGCCTTCAGCCCTCAACGTAGAGGGAGTTCCATCTCCGCTCATATCCATATCTCCGCTTGCTACGCAAGCGCAAGCTATGAAAACGTGGATGATCAGATTATAAATAGGCTCTGTCATGAAACGTTAATTAGGTCGACGTACGCGAAAAAAATGAAAATACGGGCTCATCTGCGCCCGTACTTTCGGTATATTACGAACAGCCCGCCGACGATCATCAGGACGATCACACCGCCGACGTACGGTATGATCGAACTGGTTGTGACGTTTATCTGGTACACTTTAGTGGTCTGTTGCTGGTCGCTCACTACGTTGATGTCCACTTCATAGAGGCTGGCGACGATGTTCGCCGGCGGCACGACGGACACGGTAAAGAGCTGTGTCTCTCCCGCCTTAATGCTGTTGTACTGCTCTGGGGACGTGGTTACGGTCCATCCGGACGGCGCGCTGACCTCCAGATGTACATCCGTCAGCGCCTGCCCCTTGCCACTGTTGGTCACGTAGATCGGTATGCTGAACGTCTCGCCGGGACTGGCGTCGTACCTGTTAGTATCACTGGCCGCCGACATGCCGATGCTGCCCTTGAGCCTCAGCGTGAGGTTTTTAGTGATCTCGTTGCCGTCTGGCGTCGTCACGACTGCGGTGAAGTTATAGTCTCCTTCCTCCGCGCTCAATAGCGGCGTGATCTCCAGGATCAGGCTCTTTGTCGAACTTGCCGGGACGATGACCTCGGCCAGCTCGCCGGTGCTCTGGGCGGATTCCTTGAACTTGTAGTACCACCCGTCCGGCAGGCCGGTGACCGACAGGCTGTAGCCGTTATCCTGGGATTGCACGTTCTCCAGGAGCAGGGTATAGTCCGCGCTGCCCCCGATGGAGCCGATCACGGTACTGACCTGCGCCGAGACGGAGACCGAGCTGTTGACGCTCGTGATGGTCACGGAGAGGCCTAGGCTGTTGCTGTCCACCTTCGCGGTGATCGAATGGGTATTGATCGGCGAAGTGTACGAAGTCTCGACGACGAGATTCACCGTTCTCTTATCGTTTTCCGGCACGTATATCTGATTGATCTGCCTGCCATTGTACTCATAATGGGTCGACCAGCCTGCATAGTTGGTGGCCGATAGCGAGTAGGTGTGATCGTCGTCGTAGTTTTGTATGACGACGGGGAAGGTTACGGTATCGCCTCCCAGCGCGAGCTGGCCGGGCGTGTCACAGTAGATTTTAGTGCCGGCCGGCCCGGGCGTGGGCGTGACCACAGGGACCTGGATGTCCACGTATGCCTGTTTACTGGTGGCGTTCATCGTCACGACGTATATCAGCAGCCTGTCATAGTAATAATATGGGTTGCCAGGGCTTACCGATATGTTTCCCGTCCCGTAGACGCTTTGCACCTGTACGAGCAGGGAGGCGCCGACAATGTCCGGGACGGTGAAAATGAGGCTGCACCCGTTGACAGTCTTAACGTCCCCGTCGTGCACCACGCCCGAGAACTGACTCGAGTAGCTCTCCGCCGTAGACAGCGTGGGCAGGATGGCCGCCATAGCTATCGCGGCGAGCAAAAAAATAAGCAGGCGCGAAGCCTTCATCGGACATCCACCCTCACGAACTTAGCGTACGATATCCCGAACCCTGCGACGATCATGACGATCAGCGCGAGGAAATTCATCCACACCGACGATAGCGAATCCCAGACAGATACGGTCTCGCCTGCCAGCCGCTGGTAGAGCCCGGCAGTTCCCTGGTTGAGACTGCCCTGCCGGCCAGTGATGGCCCGCGAGATCGCGTCGAAGTCATTACTCGGCGATATTACGTTGATGATCCCGGTGATCTGGTTTCGCTTGTTCCAGTAGTCCGTGTATTCCGGGTTGATCTGCATGGGCGTGCCCTGCTTGCCGCCAGTCTGGTTCGATTCGAATGCCTGGAATGTGATCGTCTGGCCGCCTGAGCCGCCCGTGATCTGGCCGCCCGAAGTCGAGACTATGCTCATCTGTGGCTCCTGCCCGAGAACCACGTCGGCAACGGCGCCGGAGACGTTGGGGATGACCATTCCGACCAGCACGATGGCGATGGCGATCAGCATGGCCATTGATGAGCTTTTCGAGATCGTCGACGACATGACCGAGATAGCAAGGTACGCCAGCAGGAACAGCACCACGGCCAGGAAGAACGCCCCGAGCCTTACGAGGTCGTCGCCGGACGGGACAATGCCGAAGAACAGCATGATCGCCACGATGGCCAGGAAGGTCGATAGCAGCACGACGATCATCATAGCCGCCGAGCCAAGGATCTTGCCGTTGATCACCTGGTCGCGGAACACCGGGTGAGTGAGCAGGATCTTGAGTGTCCCCTCCTCCTTCTCCCGTGAGATCAGGTCGAAGCCCATCGATACGGCGAGTAGCATGCCGAACGAGGCGATGTACGTGCCGTAGGAGCTGAAGATCTGCAGGATCGAGGGCATGTCGACGAAAATTTTTATGTTTCCCGGCAGGGACGATGCCTGGTTCAGGTTGCTGTTATATGAGTCCAGGGCACTGTTGTAGTCGCCGATGCCAGTAATGGCGCCGATGATCGAGAGCAGCGTCAGCAGCCCGAACAGTATCAGGAACCGCTTGCTGTTCAGGTTGTCCTTGAACTCTTTTGCCGCCACCACGAACTCAGACCGCATTGCTGCCACCTCCGTACACGGTCTCGAGGAACACGTCCTCCAGCGATCTCTCCTCCACCCGGAGCTCGTGCACGTGCACGCCGCGCCTGAACAGTTCGTCCGAGATCTCGCCCCGGATGTCACCCTTCGCCCGCAGGACCGCACTGCCATTCTTGTAGTCGGCGCTGACGATCTGCTCCAGCGAAAGCTGCGGCATCTCTCCGGCCACCTTGACTACGATGGTTATCAGGTCGTCCTTCGCCAGCATGTGGCGGACTTCGTCGGTCGTGCCCTGGGCGATCATTTTGCCCCCGGAGATCACGCCGATCTTCGTGCTGACCTGCCGCACGTCTTCCAGGATGTGGGACGAGAAGAACACCGTCTTCCCGTTCTTGCAAAGGTCTTTGATGATCTGGCGGAAGGTGACGACGCCCTGCGGGTCCAGGCCGTTGGTCGGCTCGTCCATGAAGACCACCTGCGGGTCGTTCAGCAGTGCCTGAGCCAGGCCCAGCCTCTGCCGCATGCCCCGCGAGAATCCCTCTGTAGGCTTCTCCACGCCGGAAAGGCCAACATAGTCCAGCAGCGTCCGGATGCGCTCGTCTGCATCCTTGTCGCTCATGCCATAGAATCTCGAGAAATACCTCAGGTTCTGCTTCGCTGTCAATGCCGGGTAGAATCCGATGCCGTCGGGCAGGTATCCGGTGATCTTCTTCGCTTCCATCGGGTTATGTGTCACGTCGATGTCGTTGATGAAGCACTTGCCGCCGGACGGCTCGATCAGGCCGACCAGCATCCCTATCGTGGTCGTCTTTCCGGAGCCGTTCGGGCCGACGAAGCCGAAGACTTCGCCCTTGCCGACCTCGATCGACACGGCATCCACGGCCTTCACGCCTCCGTATATCTTAGTCAGAGTTTCAGTTCGAATCATACAAGCCCCTCCAGATCTGCTGATCTGTCGCCTGTTGAACGGGGATAGGCCGTCAGGTGGTATATCAATTCTGGCCAAATCATCCAACGATCAGGCCACAGTTGGACGATTCGACTATAAACATGGTGGAAGAGTCGTGAATTGTCACGTTTCGTCTTTTATCGCTGATAATAAAGAGAAATAACGGTAAACGGGCTGATAAATCGTCAGTTGGACGTTCTGATCAAAATGATTTTATACCCGCCAACCTCTTATGATCTTGGAGCATATGCTTAGAAAAACAGCGGCCATTGCCGTTTTGATCCTGGTCATCTCTTCCTGCGCCCTTGGCTCGACGGGACGAGTGCAGACCGTCGCCGGAACCGGGAGTGACGAAGTCGGAGGTTTGTCGAAAGGAACTTATCTGGCAGACTTATCGTTTCTCGCCGATCACAAGCTGAAAGCGGACGGCACAGCCAGCCAGGGCTACGCTCAAAAGACGCCCCGGCCTGAAGGCACTTTCACGTTCGTTAAAGGTGCTGTCGGCACGGCCGGCGTAGTCTTCGGGACCACAGCGGCTGACATCGACGGCGAGGGCCCTGTCCAGATGATGACTTATGGTATCGGCGGGACGCCGGCACAATTCGTCAATGGAGGGACCGACGAGTCTCCGGACCCGGTGTTGACTCCCGTCATCAGTGTAGGCAACCTGGAGCAAACACCCGAAGTGACTGTTTCAACGATCATCTTTTACATGGACACCCTCCGGATGGAGATGCCGGCGATGCCATTCTACACGCTTGCGGCCCATGGGAACTATGTTCCGGTTGGTGCCATATTTCGCTCTCCCGGCCACTCGCCTGCCATGGAAGATGATCTGATCTTGAACATGAAAGCAGCTATGCTCTTTCCAGGCATGGACCCTCAGCTATTCGATTTCCAGTGGAAGAATGACCGAAAGTCCCTGTCCATGGAAAACGGCTCCCTCGTCCGCTTCTCGGGATATGCGACGCTGCATGAGCGCAACGGCAGCTTAGAGACGTCCGGACAACCCATAGCCGGTTACGGTCCCGCCACAGGAGTCATCGAGATCAACAGCGACATGATGGTCGACCTGGCGAACCTTTCCGCCCGGACGACTGCAGCCCAGGCTGACGACACGTACGATAACCGCATAGCCGCCGGAGAGACGAAATGGCACTCCATCGACGTCGGCGACGCCGTCAAATCGTTGAACGTAGACATCAAGTGGAGTGATCCGGACAGCAAGCTCCGGCTGGTCGTCTACACGCCGGACGGCAAAGTGCTCGGCCCGTACTACGACGACTCGGACGGCAAAGCAGACGGCCGGATCAACCTGAACATAGCCAACCCATCAGGCGTTGCCTCGGGCGAGTGGCACCTGAAGGTGACCGACCTGGAAAAACTTGGCAGCGACGATTACTACGTGAGGACCTATTAGGGCATGACATCATGAGAACCTGGCACCTGTTGCTCACCATAGCAGTCGTGGCCCTGACGGCCACGATCGCCGTCGGCCTGTTCAACGGCTCCGGCAGCTCCGGCGATTACGTCGTCACCCCCGCTACGCCTCCCGGCGCAGGCGACGTAGTCACGAATGCTCCGGCCGAATCCTACTGGAGCTTGCCCCTGTGGGTGCAGGTGCTGTCGGCCGTGGACAGCTTGCTTTTGCTTGGCTGGCTGGCCGCCTTCTTCCCTCCTTTCGCCGGCCGCATCGAGAACGTGCTGGACAACCGCAACAGGCATCGCATCTTCAGCTACGTCCAGAAAAACCCCGGCTGCACCCCCGCCGAAATCACCGCACAGCAGAAGATGAAGAACGGCACGGTCAAGTACCACGTACAGATGCTCGAGGCCGAGGGCATGATCGTCCTCAAGCGCATGGGGAAATTCACGAGGCTGTTCCGCAGCGAGTCGGGCAGCAGCGACCTGGAGCGCGTCGCGGCTATCTACGTTCGAAACGAGACCAGCCGCAGCCTGTTACAGGCTATCATGGACCACCCGGGCATCACTAACCGCAGCCTCGCGGAGCAGTTCCAGCTCGATAAAAGCAGCGTACACTGGCACATCGAGCGGTTTTTGAAGGACCGGATGATACGGTTCGAGCAGGATGGGAGATACAAGCGGTACTTCGTGAGCGAGGAAGCCCAGGGCGTGCTGGCGAAGTCCATGACTGCAGCCTTATGAAGTGGCCCGAGGCCTGAACAAGAGGACCCAAGGCCTGAACAAGAGGACCCAAGGCCCGGTCACGCGCACGCGCGCGAGACGCCCGGTCCTTTTACGATTCTTTTGAAACTTTTATGTAATCCCGTGCAGTTTCAGGTCATCTACCATGATATTAAGATTATCGCTGCCATATTCGTTGACAATTCTGTCCCCGTCTTCAGCGAGATTCCTGCCCGACAGTATTACCTGATAATTCTGTCCCCGTGGCAGGTAGACTAACGTGTCAACCTCCACCTGATTATACGTATAGTTCTGTCGGAGTTCCACAGAAGTGCTGTCGTCCTCATTTCTCTGATAAAAGCTCGGTCCGGGAGCACAATACATGGATATAGCAGCCATATCAGAGCTGGAATTCAGGATAGTGACCTGTTGCAGCCCGGTCGAATTGAGGACAATAACCATCGTCGTATCCGGAGAAGGGAGGAAGCTGAAGTTATACCACTTTGGGT
This sequence comes from Methanobacteriota archaeon, assembly GCA_023436075.1. Lineage (GTDB taxonomy): Archaea > Halobacteriota > Methanocellia > Methanocellales > Methanocellaceae > Methanocella_A. The sequence goes on along the minus strand of JAEZKS010000222.1, from coordinate 13,451 downwards.
CGTTCTCGTGAGACGGCCAGATATATACAAAGTAAATAGCGCTTACGACGAGCACTATTACGATAAATAGCATCAGTCTTAAGGTAATCCTGGGCTTTTTTACACGACTCTCTTTCGGGGGTAGTTGTGGTTCACTCATACAGCAGCACCCCAATCGTCGTAGTTGTGTATCACATGCATATCCGGTGCCGCACGTAGATCATAATAGACGTTATGACCCCCGTCGTCGACCCACAATGTGAAGTTACTTCCGCTGTACCTCGATACTATCGGACTTTCCCGGCCGGGAAACTCTAGCCCGGACACTATCATGGTAAAGTTGTTTTCGCGCGGCAGATAGACGATCGTCTCCGAATCATAGCCAGGATAAACATCGCTGCCGTCCAGATTGATATATAATATAGTACAACTGTCGTTACTCGCAAGCCAACCATTCGGTGATATGACGTACCTGATAGAGACGTTGATATTATCAGATTCAGAATCAAGTATAGTGACAGGCTGTTCTCCCATGTTCCATAACATGAGGCCAATGGTCATGTTTTGAGCGGCGTCGAAACTTTTGTTATACCATTGGACCTGATGGGGCCAGTAATACTGCAGGCACAGGCAATTGCTGCAGGCTACTCCGACGATTACTACTGCAAGTACCATCAGGAATTTAAACTTCATTCGATTGCCATTTTACCAGATGCCTGATAAAGCTAATCTCAGAATCGATTAATGCACATATGTCGTTTATAATGGCTTCAGTTTCGTCGAATAGTTGCGCGGCTGTGGCCGGTGTTCCGGATCGTTCACGTAAAGCGTGAGGTTGCCCCCGGTGTATTTATTGGTCACGTTACTCACGTTTCGATAGCTTTCCCAGATGCTTATTGACACCGTATAGTTCGGGCCTCGCGGGAGATAGAGATACGTATCCGACTTGAAGCCGGGGCTTATGTCCGAGCTGCCTGACATCCTGAAGTATATGTCGAGCCGGCCATTGTCAGTATTCGTGTAGATCGACGGATTACAGAACGGCCCGTAGGAAGAAAAGTTGATCATGTCGGAGTCAGAATCGAGAATCGTGATCGGCTGAGGGCCCAGCGTATAGAGGTTCATTCCGATCGTGACGTTGGGCGCCGCATTGCAGCTATAGTTATACCATTTCATCGGCGGCGCGAAATAGTCGATGCAAAGGCAGCAATTGCTGCTTGCTACCGCCAGCACTACTATCGACAGGGCGAACGCTAGGCTTTTTAGCCTCATGATATAGCAGTTAATCATATGATCAGATAAAGCTAATCGCACAAACGATGAATCACTATCCCATAAGCCGGTCTCTTATGGTCCGCTCAACATACACAATGGTCACGACTGGCACAACGCTTTTAAAGGCAATGCTGGCAGGCTATCTGTTTGCCATGGATGATATAAAATAAAAACCGATCGGACCTAGCTGTCCGTATGCTCAAAGTATTACGCTAATTTATTATCGATAGCGGTGTAATTCCACGATTTATTTTCAACTATGGTGTTACCGTATCTATTGTTTGAAATAATCGTGTAGCTCCAGTTTTTCGGCAAATAGATGTATTCATTGGCATGTTCTGCCCCGAAATCATTGGAACTATACGTTTGTATGTCAATGTTTACATCAAGCCGAGTGCCGTTTTTATTGAATTTAACTGTGGAGTTCAGGTATCTTCCCCACAATTTCACTTCGATGGAGTTACCCGTTGTCTCAATATACCTTACGTCGTTACGTAAAAGGAACGTGAAGTCAGACTCAATTACGATATTATCGATAGTGCCATTATTGACCAGGTCATAGCTATATGCATAGTCGGGAGTTGCGTTAGTGTCATTTTGGGGATTCCCTAAATAATCTGCGATTATACACATAGCCCATAATGCCAGTAAAATGGCTATGAGACCTGCGATACATATTAAAGCAATTGCCACCGGGGTCCTTTTTCTGGGTTTTATATCATTTTCGCTCATCGGATATCCATCCTCATGAACTTAACATAAGCAATGGCGAATGTAACGAATATTTCAACGATTAACGCAAAAATATTGATCGTTACATATGATAGTGCATCTAATACGTTTATTCCGATATACCTATAGCTATCCATATCTGTAATTGTATTCGTCACAAGCGCTGTGCTAATTACTTGATAATTGTATACTGGTGAAATCATATTAATTATCTGACTGCAAAGATTATATTTATTCCAGTAGTCGACGATCTTTGTATCATAAATCAAATTATTCGTGTTAGTGTCTGTGATGGATGAATTTAGCAAATCCTTTGACATCGGTTCAGGTCCCATTATGTAAGCAACGATCGGGGTTGTAAGCTGGGTATATACGTATATCAATAGTACAACGCCGAGCAGGTAGGTCAAAGCTGTGCTTGAATTTTTCGCGAAAGCGGACCCTACAACAGCCAATGAAAAGAACAGCACACAGAACAGCACTGTAAGCAGGTAACTAGTAAATATCCTGTAAATTTCGTCGGTTGTCGGTATCACATTATTGATGATTAATATAGAAATCGTTAATAGAAACACTATTGCAAGTACTATTAATAATACGATCGTTGCACCGATAACTTTTCCGTTTATTATACTATCTCTATAAAATGGATGCGATAAAAGTGCTTTAAAAGTGCCTTCTTCTTTTTCCTTCGTTATCGCATCAAATCCTATTATTATGGACAGGGCTATCCCAAGGAATATAAAATATTGGTTAAAATAGCTAAAAACCATGAGAATAGATGGCATTGGTTGGTTTTCTGTGGAATCCATCAATCCTTTCCACATCGCCACCTCCTCCTGTGCGTTACGGGCTTCTGCATCGGCGATTTTAGCAGCAAAACTGCTCATTATCTGGCTATAAACATCGCTGTTTTTAACTTCTACCTGCGCTTTTTTATACGCTGTAAGCGTTGTATTATAATCGTTTAAACCAATAATGATGCTGTAGGTAGAAAGGAGAAATAATATCGCCACAATGGCGAGAAATCGCTTGCTAGTGAAATAGTCTTTTATCTCTTTCTTTGCGATGGTGAACTCAGCTCTCATGACTTACCCTCCGATAAATTGTATCAACAAATATGTCCTCAAGCGTTTTTTCCTGAAGTCTCATTTCACGAATACAAACATGCTTTTCCAAGAGTTCTCGTGAAATTTGCTCTCGGATGTCTGACGTTGCCTGTATTATCATCTTGTTATTATCATTCCGAACGCTGAGAATGTTTTGATTCGAAAGTTCGGGCAACTTTCCAAAAACTTCGAGTACTATTGTTGTCTCTTTTATCGTTTGCATCTGCGTCTGAACCTCATTAGGTGTGCCAATGGCTCTAATTTTTCCCGAGGATATTATCCCTATCCGATCGCAGATGCTTTTTACCTCAGCTAAGTTATGGGATGAAAATAGAACGGTCTTTCCCTGATCAGCTTGCTCATTTATTATATCTCTAAAATGCATGATCCCTTCTGGATCTAGCCCTGTAGTGGGCTCATCGAGAAAGATTACCTCAGGATCGACAAGAAGAGCGTGCGCAAGAGCTAGTCTTTGTTTCATGCCTTTTGAAAAGTTACTAACCTGCTTTTGTGAATCTGTGAGCCCCACATACTCTAGAAGTTGTTTTATCTGATGAGAATCCACTTTCTTACCTGAAGTATGAAATTCAGAAAAATATACTAAATTTTTTTCTCCAGACATATTACCATAAAATCCTATGCCCTCGGGAAGATGTCCGATAATTTTCTTTGCCTTAAGAGGTTCTTTTCTTACATCAATACCGTTGATGATAGATATGCCTCTTGTCGGCTCGATGAGCCCTATTATCATATCTATCAATGTAGTTTTACCAGCACCATTAGGGCCGATTAGCCCGAACACTTCGCCTCTGTCGATATTTAGGCTTACTGAGTCGACGGCAGCTACGTTATCATAGACCTTAGTCAAATCGCGTGTCTCTATCATGCGCTACTCACTACTCCAAAGTAAATACAATTGAGACCAGATCAGCCATTGTAAACACTATTTTTATAGCTCATATTACCACCAAAAAGAAAAATTGCGGACGATATATCCGCAATTTTTATAATTAATTAGTCGCATACTCTATGACGCCAGCCGAGCTTGCCGCAGACGCCAGTGTCAGCGATTGTGTGATAGACTTTACCGTCGCGTCATTCTTGAGTGTATTCGCATCATAAAGGGAGCAAACACCAATCAGGTATGGCACATAGTAATTTGAAAAATATGCTATGTCTATGGCAGTGCTTTCAGGATCAGTGACCGAGAATACCTCTGAAGAAACACCTAGATTATTCCACCCATTGCTAACCCAGGCAGATTCAGCTACGTCCCCCTCATATTTATCATGGTACGGATAGTAGGCTCCACCACTAGTATCGAGACCAAAAGTAAGCAGTGCAATCGTAGGCATAGCCCCATTTAAAGAGGTGTGGAATGGTTGCGCGCAGTCTTCGAGATAATGAAGACTCCGGCCCAGCGCTTGATAACCTTGAGATCTTGTAGACGGGTTTGTAGAATGGATGTCCCGCTTCGCATTATCGGCGTTGTACTTGACTTCATGAGGCGCAGACCCGAGTGTGTGTATATTATTGTTAATGATATACGAATGCATCGAGATGTGTACGGGGGAAATGTCGGTAAACGGGATGCAATATGTATTATCCAGGGTGTCAGGGTCCATACAATGATTTTGGACATCTGAATTGCTGCCAATCGTTCGGCTCAGTGCCGCGCTTGTTATGCCATTATGTATATTGCCTCCCCAAGCATATACAGTCTGGGTAAAACCAACTGCCATAATAGCAGTAACGGCAAGAAGAACAATAACTCTCCTTGCAGTCTTCATTACTTTATTTGCCATATTTTGCCTCCTATAGAATATATGGAGACATAGGAACCACTAAGTTTTTTTAATTAAACGCTAAATTACCTATGCCTCAATGGCCATGGTCCCCGACGCTCTGTTGCATGAACGGTCGGGGTCCATGTAGCACTTATATAATAAGCGCTAGTTTTTTAAGTGCTTACATAGGATATAACATTTATCTCAGAATCAATTAATCGATATTTATTCGCACATGATCGTAGTAAACGGCGACTTACCTGTTTTTTGTTTCATAAAATAGTAAACATTATTTTGACAAAATATACATATAAAAGAAAAATTATTTCTATAACTTCATTATAGTTTATATGTATAGTGCTATGTGGAACAATTAAAGTCTGAGAAATACTTTTGGAATGAAATTCGCTGGTAAAAGCGTAGTTTTAACAGATCGGCCCGTGAAAAAGAGAGTTTTTACAGTCGAACGTTTACACATTATCTCTCATATGTAAATGAGCGAACGTAGCACTTGCGAAGTCAATATCCGTCTGCTGATTGCATGTGGCAATAACCAAACTCAGCATTCTTGGTCGTCTATCCATCATTTTATTTCCATAGTTTTTAGTAAGTCAATTTCCTCCCTGACGTTGAGAGAAACTACCCCTGGCTTCTCGGATGTGATTATCATTCGGGAGTTCGTGTCAAATCGTTTGCCATCTTTGCCCTCTTCCACGATAAGACTCAAATTATACGTGATTGTGCCGTTGGAGCTCTGAATCAGACGAATATTTTCATCCAGTATCACATAAGTCATATAATCGACACCCACACGACCTATCGCTCGCGTTGAATAGCGGAGACCAGGAGCGGCCAGTGGAGGCCATAGGCCAGAGCGACTGGAAGGAGCGAAGCCCCCTCATGATCTGTCTTTGTAAGGTATTCCTCCATGAATCAACTCCTTATAGGCGACGGCGCGACAGCACCCTGATAAGCGCCTATGGAAGCCAGACTGGCCACGCGCGCACGCGATACGACCCCGGCCCTGTGCATTTTACCACTCCGGGCATACCCCGGGTATATTTTCATTTCCCACCGCTTTTCATGCGCTCTTGTTTTTTTCTGTATCTGCTAAAGTTTATTATCCATAAGCGTATAGTGCGAGATGAGGTAGAAACAATGTACCTGATCGGAGAAGCGCTCATAGGCGAGGGCAATGAGGTGGCCCACGTCGACTTGCTCATCGGTGACAAGGACGGACCTGTAGGTGCCGCCTTTGCCAACGGCTTAACACAATTATCCGCGGGGCACACGCCCCTGCTCGCGGTCGTGCGGCCCAACCTGATCCCGAAACCGGCCACGATCATCGTGCCGAAGGTCACGGTCAAGGACATGGCCCAGATCGGCCAGATCTTCGGGCCTGCCCAGGCCGCGGTCGCCAAGGCGGTGGCCGACGCGGTCGAGGAAGGCGTGGTGCCGAAGGACATCTGCGAGGACGTCGTGATCATCGCTTCGGTGTTCATCCACCCCGAGGCCGAGGACACCGTGAAGATATACAAGTACAACTACGGCGCGACCAAGCTCGCGCTCTCCCGCGCCATGGAGAAGTTCCCGTCCGTGGACAAGGTCACCTACGAGAAGGACCGGGGCGTGCACGCGATCATGGGCTACAAGATCACCCGGCTCTGGGACCCGCCCTACCTGCAGGTCGCCATTGACGCGCCTGACATGGGCGTCGTAGAGAAGGTTCTCAAGAACGTGCCGAAGAACGACCACGTGGTCATCGAGGCCGGCACCCCGCTGATCAAGCGCTATGGCCTGTCGGTCATCTCCAGGATCAGGGAACTCCGCAAGGACGCTTTCATAGTCGCCGACCTCAAGACGCTGGACACCGGCAACCTGGAAGCCCGCATGGCCGCCGACGCCACCGCTGACGCGGTCGTCTGCTCCGGCCTGGCGCCCGTCGCGACCATCGAGAAGTTCATCGAGGAGGCCCGCAAGGTCGGCATATACTCGATCATCGACACGCTGAACGTCGACAACCCGGCGAAGCTCATCGCAGCACTCAAGATCAAGCCGGACATCGTCGAGCTGCACCGCGGCATTGACACCGAGGGCAAGGCCGAGCACGCCTGGGGCAACATCCACGAGATCAAGAAGGCCGCAGGCGGCAAGAAGCTGTTAGTGGCCGTCGCAGGCGGCGTCAAGGTCGAGAACGTCGAGGTTGCCTTAAAGGGCGGCGCCGATATTCTGGTCGTAGGCCGCGCCATCACCAACGCCAAGGACATCGAGGGCGTGGCCCGCGAGTTCCTGGAGTCGATGCACAAGGAAGAGATCGACCAGTACCGCATAATGACGGACTTCTGAACCGTCGTACCAGAGGGCTCGATATGCCCTCTGTATTCCTTTTTCTTAAGCCGTACCTGTAGTTGTCCCGGGCTATCGTCGATACGTCTCTGCGTTCTCATGAAAAACAACAGATGCGCTGGAGTGCATGCGTATATGGCGTTCTTGGCGCGTCTTGGCGGTTCTTGGCGAGATGGAACTGCGCTCCTTTTCCTCTACCTACCACTGACCAGGCGTTCGTCGCTGCCCTGGCACGGGCAAGAAGTCATGGCGAAAGTTAACGCGCTGCGCATACCCGCTCATAAATCACAATGCTGGCCATGATCAGGCTTAGCGTAGAGAAAAGCAGGAGTGGTTTTAGCTCGCCAAGGAGCGCCAAGGAGCGCCAAGACGATATTCAAACAAAAACTTTTAAGATTGGTGATATCGACGGCCATTTGCAAGGTAGCCCTGTGGCATCTTTTGATCCGGGCTTTCGACTTTGAATAGCTGGAACCGTTTAAGGCCGCAGCGATCGCAGGCTTCGCCACGCAGCGAACGCTGCTGCATAAAAACTATGCCCTATTTCCCCTTCCCGGACGACTAGACCGGGGCGCCCTGTGGCTCGGCCACGCGCGCGTATGACTGCTTGCTTTTTTCATTCTCTCATACCTGACCAGTGCTCCGACCGTCACCCGACTCTCGGCAAGAAAAATACGGTTCTATGCTTCCCGACACTTTGTCGAATGCAGAGCGCGCAGAGACATTCTTATATTGCCTAATCTGTATATGAACAGGGAGTCGGTATCCAATGGCATTGAGCGCCTTCGACGATAAATCAAAACAACCGCATGACGCCGATCTGAAGACGACGCTGGGAGACTCGTACGTCCTGTGGAACGATCTGAAGATGCATATATCTTCGCAATATTCCGCCTCGCCGGAGTGGAGCTTCTACAGCAAATCGTCCGGCTGGACGCTGCGGCTCAAGACGGAGAAGCGGGCCGTCCTGTATATGACCCCATGCAAAGGCCACTTTTTAGCGTCGTTCGCCCTGGGAGAGAAGGCGGTGAAGATCGCCCACGAAAGCGATCTGCCCGCCGACGTGCTGCAGGTCATCGACACGGCGAAGAAGTACGTCGAGGGCCGGGCGGTGCGGCTTGAAGTGAGGAGCGCGGAGGATGTTCGAGACATAGAAAAGCTGGCCGCCGCCAAAATGGCGAACTAGCAGGTATCGCAACACCTTTTATTCTTTCCAGATCGCAGTGGCGACATCATATCAACACATCTTTGAGATCCCTTCGAGGGCTTCGACCGGCGTTTATCGACGGGTAACCGATCCTGAACAGGATCAGCGCCTGCCAGTCCTTTCCGGTCAGATCGGCCAGGGCATTGCCGAAAGATGGCTCGATGCCAAGGACGGACTCTCTTTCAGCCCGTTCGAGCATCTGGTTCATGGGCTGCGTCGCCATTCCGTCAACGGTGGCCGAGAGGCTCATCCTTTGATATAGTCGTCCTCCTTTTAATCTCATGACGTTGTCATGGCTGTCGCGGGCGGCAATGATGCCGTAGGCACCGGCCGTAGCGACCTGGTTATCCCGCGTCGAGCTCAGCCAGTATTTATCGTTTTGCTCGTGAGACTGCGCCGGCAGGATCTTCGACAATATTATCATATAACCAGGCAGCCCTGACGTGTCGACCGTTATGCCGTCCTTGTGCTCCTGGACCTCCTGCCAGCTGCTGCGGTTCCACCTGCAGCTGTCGGCATCCTGCTCGCTGTCGGCAATGATGACTTCCGTCGCTTTGACCGTCAGGTCCCCTATCCGGCTGCGGTCGGCGTCCGTAGTAAACCAGAAGACAGCGATATCATCGTCTTCGTTCAGGTCTCGTAAGGCGTTCAGCGAGCCGATATCGACTATCCGGGCCCTGTCGTAAGGGCCGCGATTGGTGTGGCGTAACGGTATCGCATGGTATAGCGCCGACGGCCGGCTGTCGCCTTTCGAGAGCCCGACAGTAGCGACGTGTGTCGCATCGTCATCGGGCATCAGGCTCAGCCGGCAGGCGTAGCTCCCGGCTTCGGCAGTCAGCAGCAGGTTTTCCAGCGCACAGCCCAGGCCCAAGTACATCTCCCGGCGGAAGGGATCGACGGACCCCAGGTTGCGGCTGGTATCGGCATAGACGTCAATTTGATCGGGCGTGACTCTGAACTTCCATGGCTGGGAGTCATGAGGGTTGGCCGCAAGTATGGCCGCGCGGACCAGGTTTTGCAGATCATCCGGGTCTTCCGTACGCCAGTTTATCCACTGCTCGTATGCGGGCCCTGCTCCCACGCTAAATACTCCCTGATCATATGCGCGCCATGCGACCCCTCCGGCGGCCATGGCCCCGACGGCTCCGGCGCATTTCAAAAATGTTCTCCTGTTCATCGGTTTTTTATCGCTCATTAAAACGCACCGGGGTAAGAAGGTTGTAATATCGTGTTTATCAGTCGCCTGGTCGCCTTTCTATAAGTGAACTGTGTTTACTTACTATAATCGCCGTCGTATTAAACCTTTCGATAAGTGAACAATGTTTATTTATACGTTGAACGACCAATGCCCCCGTGATGAAATCCACGAGAGCCAGATCCCCGGAGAGGAAAAAGGAGCAGATGGACAGGATCATCGTTGCCGGAGCCGGGCTTTTCGTCACCAGGGGTGCCGATGGCTTCATCATGAGAGAGCTGGCTGGAAACCTGGGCATGTCGCCGGGAAACTTGTACCACTACGTTGCGACCAAGCGCGAGCTCTGGTTTGCCATCATCGGCCGGTACTATGAGGGTTACGTCAACGGCCTGGAGAAGATCATCAGCGATCACGAAGGAGGTAAAGTCGAACTGCTGGAGAAGATCGCTTATTACTACATCGATACCGCCCTGACGGATCTGCCGGCATACCGGATGATGAACATGATACCGCCACCGCCTGCAGCAAGTATCGGACCTTTCGAGGAATCCCACGAATCTCGCGCTATCGTGATCGTTACTTCCGTTGTCAGGGACGCTATCGATGCGGGAGAAATTCGGAAAGACGACCCGAACTACCTGACCTATTATCTCTGGTCGACCCTGCATGGAGCAATATCGCTCTATGTGGAAACTGAAGGTCCGGGTCGTCTGTCGAGGCCAGAAAACTTTCGCGACTATGCCGACTACATGCTAAGAAAGCTAATGAACAGCCTGAAATGATCTCGCGCTAAACTTCAGGACTGCGCGGAAAGTGCCGGTGCAAAGAAGATGCTGAAGATCGGGGCGTAAGACTGGAAATCAGGAACGCCAAGGGCGTCCGCAACGCGGAAAAGCTTGCCGTCATCAAGACCACCCGGACTCTGATTCGCATGCACGCGGGTGACCGTTCCCAGGCCCTCGTATTATTGCTTTTGGGTTCTCATGCAGTCTGCCGACATAGCAATTTTATCTTCTCTCGCCAGGCCTTGTCTCGCAGACCCGGCCTTTCGAGATAAAATAATCGACGATGCCGCCTATCGTCCCCGACAGGGCATAGACCACCAGCAGGAACGCCAGTTCCATGTAGTCTCTGGCATCGAGGGTTTCAAGGTACTGGCTGGCGAAATCCTGCGATCCGGTGACCTGGCTGGCCAGCAGCCAGAGGGCTATGCCTCCCAGCGCAGAGATTAGCGACACGATCACTGCGGTGGTGACCGACCGGTTCGGGCCCATGCACGCATAGTAGCCTGCTCTGGCACCGAGAGCACCGACGATCATCAGCGCGACGGGAACCAGCACGAATGCCCACAGGATAAAGTAGATGATAGGTTCGGCGGGAAACAGCCGGCTTGCGCCGAAAGCTGCCAGCGATACCAGGATCACCGACACGATCCCGGCGGCGGAAATCTTCGCGACGTCGACGATGTAACTCATAATGGCTCTAGGTTATATCTGCCTTTTTAGCATATAACGCTGACCACGATCCGCACAGGAAATCGTTATTAAAGGCAAGGACCTATTATTATCAGGTAATTATAATGGAGCAGTTGCCCGTCATCATCCTGAACTATAAGACATATGTCGAAAGTACCGGCTTGAAGGGACGTGTGCTCACCCGCATGGCACACGAGGTAATGCGTGAAAAGGGCGTGCGCATCGTCGTCTGCCCGCAGACCCCGGACCTGTACCTGCACAGGAACTCGGATATCGAGGTCTTCTCCCAGCACATCGACCCCATCGAGCCGGGCAGCCATACGGGCCATGTGCTTCCGCTGGCGCTGGTCGAGGCTGGCGCATCCGGCTCGCTGATCAACCATTCCGAGGACCGGCTTCCGGCTGAAAAGATCAGCATGTGCGTGGCCCAGTGCCGCAGCCACAAGCTGACTTCCGTGGTCTGCGCCGAGAGCATCGACAAGGTCCGGGAGGTGGCCGCGTTCAAGCCAGATTACATCGCCATCGAGCCGCCCGAGCTGATCGGCAGTGGCATCCCTGTATCAAAGGCCGACCCGGACATCGTGAGAAACTCGGTTCAAGCGGTCAGAGAGACCAGTCCGGAGACGATCGTGCTTTGCGGCGCGGGCATATCGAAAGGAGAGGTCGTGAAGGCCGCTCTTGGCCTGGGCACCAGCGGCGTGCTGCTGGCCTCGGGCGTCGTCAAGGCGAAAGACCCGAAGAAAGCGCTGCTGGACCTTGTATCACTGATTTGAACCGAATCATGAACTGAACCGGCAATCGGCCTCCGTCGTCGATTTCGGCGACGTGAGACTCATTATATCACAACGTTTGTCGATTAACCGATAGTAACATAGGCTTTTTAAAGACGACCTGCTTTTCTCAGTATTATGAGCAACGTTGCAGAGCTATCGAAAATGGATGACCAGGCGAAGCGCTTGCTCGAATTGCTGGATAATGTCTGCATCGCTCGCCTGGATTTTGACAGCCGGGAGCACCTTCAGGTGATCGGTCTGTGTCTTGACATGGCGATCGACCGGGCGGAAAAACTAAACTGCGAAATCTCCGCCCGAACCGGGGCTAAACTGGTAAATGTAAAAGCCCGAAGTAGAGTGCCGCCATAGCGAGGCCGGCAGTCAGAAATGCCCAGTTTACGAAAACGTTGTTGCCCTTGAACCATCGCAGTCCTCTTTTCGTATCGTCGAATGGTCCCAGCAGCGGCACGCCGCTCTTCGTCAGCGAGTCCAGCAGCACGTGTGACAGTGTCGCGCTGAATATGGCGAGAGCAAGGTAAATGGCGATCCTGCTCCCTGGCATCAGCCGGTCGAGAGCCACGTATGTCACGCCAGTGGCTATGACGACAGTCGTCAGGCTGTGGGTGATCCACGTCCGATGGAAGATGCCCCAGAGGAAGTTGTCCTTGTCCTGCTTTACCGACATGAATGTTGCCACTGCGGCGGCTACGATTGCCAGCGCCAGCGTCTCGATCGTGTCGCCTCTTCCTCCCGTGACGTACAGTACGCCGAAGTAAAGGAGCAGCGAGCCTCCCGTGTGTCCGGTCCTGTCCAATCCTTTCCCCGACATACCATATAGCGGCAAGATAAATAGGCTTTCTCAGCCATACTATTCTTTGTTGTGATAATAATCCGGTCCGGACGGGGAAATATGGCCAAAATGCCAAATAAACCTGCTTGCGGCTTCCCAGGCTAACGGTTAAGATAAGAGATATTATCGCAAAACCGCTTTTTCCGCAACATATTATATTTTTTACTTATTTATCCATTGCTCAATAATATAATTCCATGCTTTGTACTCCCTTGTGATGTCCATGGTCGAGCCGTCAGATAAGCTCATGAGCTGGTTATTCCGGGACTATGGGCTGCCCATCATCAAATGGATGCACCCGCGGGACGAATTCGTGCCGAACGACACAGATCCGGCCATAGTGGCCTACGTGGCCCGAGTCGGGCTGGAGCTTGGCACGGACGTGCTAAAGGTGAAGTACACGGGCAGCGTGAACTCGTTTCGGAGAGCGGTCCGGATGGACGGGCTGGCGAAGGTCGCCTGCACTGGAAAACTCGGGACCGACACTGAGACGTTTCTGCAGCAGGCCAGAGATGTCCTGGCAGCGGGCGCCTATGGCGTGACCGTAGGAATGGACGTCTGGCAGAGCGACCACCCGGAGAGGGTAGCGCAGTCGCCAGGAAAACTGCTGTTCGGAAAACCGACTGAAGGCAAAGCTATGGAGGTGCTGTCGTGAAATCATGTGCTAATTGCAAGAACGTCAAGCCTTCTGGGGGGTCATGCAAGAAAGGCCTTGTCATGGAC
>JAEZKS010000212.1 GCA_023436075.1 Methanobacteriota archaeon | reverse complement strand
CCCGTCGGATCGTGGCCTCGTCGGAATAGGCGGTGAGATATATGGAGGGAATATCATATTGTTCCATTATGATGCCTGCCGCTTCGATGCCATCCATCTCGCCTTTCAGGCGGATATCCATCAGCGTGAGGTCAGGCAGGCTCTCGCCGGCAGCCCGTATTGCATCAGGCCCCGTCGATACGACGTCTGTAACAGTATAGCCCATCGACGACAGCATATAGCGAATCTCTTCGGCCACGATTCGCTCGTCCTCTACGATTAATATTTTCTCGTTCGCCATCCGCTTCTTTCTCCCTTATCCGGCAAGTCAGGCAATTCTCCTCGCAGTAATTATCATCTGGTCGGGAATATAACCAAATAAATCAAGGATAGCCGATTATAAGTAGTTAATCTTACGATTAAGTAAGAAATTATATATTATTATTTTATAATAACTAACCGGCCGATCGTCCGGCCGGGAGAAACATAATCGGAATCAGGGGCCGGTTTTTTTAGATGTCACCACTGTTGCCTTCTTTACGGCGTCGGCCAGCGATGGGTCGAGCTGTGCGGCTTTCTCGTAGTTCTGCACCGCCTCGGCCGGGAAGCCCATCTTTCGGAAGGTCTCTCCCATCTCGTAGTACGCCAGAGCAGCATCCGGCCGGGCCTGGATGGCTTCGGCCAGCTCTCGCACCGCCGCCTCGTTCCGGCCAAGGTTCCGGTAGGCCAGCGCGAGCCCGTAGTGTGCCTCATACCACTTCGGCCTGATGAAGATCGCCTCCTGGTACTCTTTGATCGCTTCTCCGAGCACGCCCTTCTGCTCGTAGACTCCGGCAAGCCGGAAGTGTGGCTCTTCGAGGTATTGGTTCAGTCTGATAGCCTCACGGTAGTGGAAGGATGCCTCATCCATCTTCCCGTCTGCCACCAGGTTGTTGCCCATGGAGACATGCGGGTCAGGGAACTCGGGGTCCAGCCGGATCGCCTCGGTGAATTCACTGTTAGCCGTTTCCAGCTCGCCCTTGAGACTCAGGGCAGTACCGAGATCATAATGGTACTCGGCCACTTCGGGCTTCAGCTCGATAGCTTTTCGGAACGCTTCGGTAGCCTCGTCGTACCGTCCCGCGAGCCCGCAGGACCGCCCGAGCGCCACATACGCATCGACGTACGACGGATCGATCTTGATCGCATGTCGGAACTCGACGATCGCCTCTTCGTCCCTGTTCTTGCGCAGGTACGCCAGCCCGAGCCGGTAATGGGCCGCCTGAAGTGCAGGCTCGATCTCGACAGCCCGCTGAAGTTCCGTGATAGCGTCGTCCACCCTGCCGCAGGCAAGGTGGCAAAAACCCAGCTCACCGTGTGCCCTGGCGTGGCCCGGGTTGATCTCCAGAGTCTTGCGGAACTCGGCTTCGGCCGTCTCATGCTCGCCTATGGCAAAACAGGCACACGCCAGTCCGTAGTGAGCCTCATCATAGTCGCGCTTTGCCTCGATCGCCCTGCGGAAGCTCTGGATTGCCGCGTCGTACATTCCAGCCAGCGTCAGGCTCCTGCCCTGCTCCGTCAGCCCGGCAGGGCTTTCGGGGCCGTCCTTCCTGTAGTCCCTGAGCATATGATCGTAAATTGGCATGAGAGCCTATGTACTTTCCTGCCTTCCTGTCTGGCACACCGCCCTAAACGTGCGTCGAACTTAAATGTGGCGCGATTAAACGTGCCGGATGGTGAACGCTATGACGCCTGGACAGGATTGGGGGTCGAAAAGGGAACGGCAGTACGAACACGTCAAAGAATCCGAGGAAGAGCGCGGCAAGTCGGAGAAGACCTCAAAGCGAATCGCCGCAGCTACTGTGAACAAGACACGAAGAGAGCACGGCGAGACGAAAGAGCAGAAAGAAAAGAAATGACAGGGGCTTATGCATAATACCAGGCACATGACTGATAAAGCGGGTGCCGGGGAATGATTTTGACAGACATGGCTACATGGCACGCCATGTGCTATCGCAGCCCTATTATCACTTTTTGGTAACTTTCTCCTCGCCCATGACGAACTTCGCGATCAGGAAGACAACGAAAGCGATGATGAGGAAGTTAATTAGCTGGCCCAGGAACGACCCGTATTTGATCGATATCTGGCTGCCGATATCCAGCGACGCCGTCCGCCAGTCCGATCCCGTCGCAGCCAGAATCGGGTTGATGATCGGCATGAGAATGTCGTTCACCAGCGACGAGACCAGTGAAGTCAACGCCAGGCCGATGATTAATGCAACCGCCAGGCCCATTACTTTGTATTCATCCAGAAACGCTTTGAACTCGCCAATTAATCCCATAATGCCACCTGTACCTTAAGCATTTGTTTGTTAGCATGCGATAAAGCATTTCCTCTGCGCCGTGGCCGGCAACATCTGCCCTGATCGATTTTTAGCGCCGGGACACGCCCAACATCTATTTATACATCTTTCGTACATTAAAGGGATGCTACCGGGTACGCCAGGTCATACTAAATTATTTATGCCATGAGCGCGTCTTTCAGGTGGCATCACTCAAGATCATTCGAGGTTAATGTTATGAAGTATCAGGGAAAATCGATTCGGAAGCCCTCTGGCGGCAGGCTCAAGCTGAGCCGTGGCAAGCGGAAGTTCGAGCTGGGCCTCGACGCTACTCAGCCGGTCATCGGGCCGACGCGCAGAAAGATCGTCAACGTCATGGGTAACGGCACGAAGGTCAAGGTGCTCAAGGACGAGTTCGCCAACGTCACCGACCCGAAGACGGGCAAGACGCAGAAAGTCAAGATGACCACTGTCACTGACAACCCGGCTAACAAGAACTTCGTCCGGCGGAACATCCTGACCAAGGGCGCCATCGTCACTACTGAGATGGGCAAGGCGAAGATCACCAGCCGCCCCGGCCAGGACGGCGAAGTCAACGCCGTGCTGATCAGCCAGTAATACCATCGATATATACGTCGAAGTCATGCGGGGATACCTGCATGACGACTCTTTTCTCATTTTTGTCACAGCAGGTCACTCCGCGCGCGACCGGGCTGCTGGGCTTTTGTTTTTGTCATTGGTTCGGCTATGCGTCGTGCGATCTTTCCGCCAAGAGTGCCCTTGGCGAGAGACCAGTTATGCGAGATCTCTAAACAAGACTATGTATAGCAGCCATGCCTGGAAAATCGGTCGAAGATCTCTGCCCTGGCTCGTAAACACGCGCGTGACCGGGCCGCCGGGCCCTCATAGTAAGGCCGCCGGGCCCTCATAGTAAGGCCGCCGACGGTGGCGCTATCTGTATTTTACTTGACATGCTGCAAGGGCTTTGCAGGCACTTCCTGCCCCTTCAACATCTTCTTTATGTTCTCGACCTTGACCAGGTCTACGATGTCCATCAGGTACGACAGTAGCTCCGGCATCATCTTCATGACAGCATAAGATATGACCACTAGCGCGATCAGCGAGCCCGTTTCGGCCAGCACATTATGCGCCCAGAAGAAGCTGGTATAGGTCACCGGCTCGCCGGTCCATCCGACGACTGTGTCAGGCATGATCTGGAACCACTGGTTGCCGAATGATGAGATCACGAACGTGTTCCGCACCAGGTTCAGGAGGTAGATCACCGGCACGGATACCAGGAACGCGGCCAGCCAGCGTCTCGTCTCAACGCGCACCGCGCCCACCACGCCGACGAAGATCGCCATGCTCTGGATGGCGGTGCATGCGAGGATGATCTGCACGTACTGGCCGTTCAAGGCGATGACGTCATTGATGCCAGTGTCCGGCGAGAGCATTCTCACCACAGGCTGGCCCAGCGCCGAGAGGATGGCAAAAGTGATCGCAGTGGTTGTCTCGATCAGCCACTGGTTCAGCCATGGCAGGTACTGGAAGGGGAAATAGAAGACAGTGGCGATAGCCGCGCAGCGGGTCACGACCATCAGGGATTCCCGCCCGTACCTGGCCAAGACATAAGCGGCGTAGAGCGTGGCCGGTATCGCCAGTATGCAGGCCACAGTGTACATGATATTATGTTCTTCCAGGTAGTAGTGCGGTGTCGAAAGGCCCCAGTAAAGGCCGAAGATCACCCAGCCGGCGGCAGCCAGGTACCGTCCATGCCTCTTCGGCAGGATCACGCCTACGATCAGGATTAACAACGATGCCCAGAGCATGGCATCATAAGCCGCAGAAAATATGTCGCTCATGTCAGTATCCTCTATTCCTGGCTGCTATGCATAAGGCGACCGCGGTTCATATCCTTTTCGATGCCAGGAAGAAAAAGAGGTGCGTCCTATACCATGATCAGGGTATAGGCGATAAGAGTCAACACGTAGATGCCAAGGATAATGATCGCTTCAGCCGCCGTGTACTTCCTGTGTAAAATCCGATCATAGAGAGTTTGTTCCATGGTGATCCCTGCCGCCGGCAATTTATCATCCGATGTTGATCATTAAAGCGAACAGAGCTTATATTTTTTGAAACAAAACCAAAATTAACAATTATTAATTTTAACTTTGAAAATTATGAAACTATATGTCGCGGCCAGAATCCTGTAAATCACGTGACTTTCTTGCACCATGAATGATCTCTTTCAGGTTTCGCGCGGCCGCTGTGACATCGTCCTGGCTGACGACTGCGGAGATCACCGCTATCCCGTCGGCCCCGGCCGCGATCACTTCGGCAGCGTTGCCTGCGCCGATGCCCCCGATGGCGACGATCGGTATCGACAGGCGGTCCCGTGCGTCCCGGAGGAGAGCCAGGCCACAGGCTTCGCCGGCGTCGTTTTTCGAAGACGTCGGGAACACCGGGCCAAGGCCGACGTAGTCGGCTCCGTCCCGTTCGGCATCCAGCGCTTCCTGCAAAGTGCCGGCAGAGATGCCGATGATGAACCCTTTCGGGGCCACCCGGCGGGCGAACTTCAGCGGCATGTCATCCTGCCCGAGATGCACGCCGTCAGCGCCGGACTGCAATGCGACGTCCAGCCGGTCGTTGACGATGAACGGCACGCCCGCGGCTCGGGCGATGTCCCGGACCTCTGCCGCAGACTTGTGAAAGTAGTCGCAGTCGCACGTCTTGTCCCTGAGCTGTACGACGTCCGCGCCGCCGGCGATGGCCCGGCGGGCGATCTCGACGTGAGTGAGGCCGTTCGATAGCTTTTCATCGGTGACGACGTACAGGCCGTATTCCATCTACGCCTCTCGAATCTTCGCGCAGCGGTGCAGGTCCTCCGGCTTCAGCCGGAACGTCTCGTCGAGCAATGCGATTTTGTAGGACGACGGCCCCTCGTAGCGGCATGCCGCACGTTCCCCGGCGATGCCGAATGATGCCAGTGCCGTGGCCGTGGAAGTGACGTGGTCGTGCGTGACGGCCGCAAAGGCGCCCGTAACGGAGGATGCCATGCAGCCCGTGCCCGAAACCATGCCCATCATGGGATGCCCGTTGTCCACCAGCAGAGTCCGCGTGCCGTCCGTGACGATGTCGGTCGCGCCGCTCACAGCCACCACAATGCCCAGATCGCTTGCCAGCTTCCTGGCGATCGCAGCAGGATCGCCTTTGACGCCGTCCGAGTCGACACCCCTGACCTTGCCTTCTGCGCCAGCCAGCACTGCGATTTCCCCTGCATTGCCCTTGAGCACTGAGACGTGGAGCTTATGCAGCAGCGTGCGAGCGGTCTCTGTGCGCAGTCGCGTGGCACCGGCGCCCACCGGGTCGAGGATCACCGGGATACCCGTATCGTTCGCCTTTGCTCCCGCCAACAACATGGATTCGACCTGTGAGTGGTCCAGCGTGCCGATGTTCAGCACCAGCGCGCCTGCCATAGCTACCATCTCGGCTACCTCTTCCCGGGCATGCGCCATTACCGGCGCCCCCCCGATGCATAACGTCACGTTCGCGCAATCGTTGACTGTCACATAGTTCGTGATGTGGTGCACCAGCGGCCGCTTTTCCCTCACGGTCGCGAGCAGAGTCTGGAATTTAGTGTTGTCCATAGCAGGCCCTCCCGGCCTACGATCATGATTGCGTTGCAGGATAAAAACGTTTCCGGGATATCGGGAATTTCAACGTTGCGACGGCTCGTATACTAGCACACAGCGAAGGTCGCTCACGTTAGTACCGGTGGGCCCGGTGTAGATGAGGTCTCCCAGTTGGCTGAAAAAGTTGAAGGAATTATTCGAGCCCAGCGCGTCGTCGACAGACAGCGACATTTCTCTGGCGCGCTTCAATGTCGTCTCGTCAGCGATCGCTCCGCAGGCGTCCGTAGCCCCGTCGATGCCATCTGTATCCGCCGACGCGACAGTCATCCCTGGCCTGATGCCCTGCAGGAAACCCAGCACGAACTCCTGGTTACGCCCACCTTTGCCGTTTCCGACGATGGTTACCGTAGTCTCGCCACCGGACAGGATCGCCGCCGGCGGGGCTATCGGATGGCCGCTCGCCAGGCATTCGCCGGCGATCCCTGCATGCACCAGGCCTACCTCCCGGCTTTCGCCCTTGATACGCGAGCCAAGGATGATCGGCCGATAGCCCAGCTCCTGAGCCTTTTTCGCTGAGGCTTCCAGCGCGACGATGTTGCTGGCGATCACGACGTTGGAAACCCTCTCGAAGGCAGGGTCTCCAGGCTTGAGCGATTCTTGCGCATGCCCGCAGATCCCTGATTTGAGGTGGCTGACGATGCGTGACGGCGCCCGGTCTGTCAGCCGGTATTTGGCCAGTATGGACATGGCGTCGGCGTAAGTGGTACTATCGGGGGCCGTGGGTCCGGAGGCGATGGAGCCGGGATCGTCTCCGACCACATCCGAGACGATCAGGCTGAGTACTTCGGCGCCGCCCGTCCAGCCCAGGATGCGCCCGCCGCTTGACCCCGAGGTGTGCTTTCGTACACAGTTGATCTCCGCGATGGCCGCCCCGCTCTTCAGCAGCAGATCGGTCAATCGGACGATGTCGTCCAGTGTTACTCCAGGCGCCGGGCAGGGCATCAGCGCCGAGCCGCCGCCCGATATCAGGAAAATGGCCAGGTCGTCCCGACCGGCAGCCGCAAGCATGTCATGTATCGCACGCATGCCGTTGACGCCGTTTTCGTCAGGCAGCGGATGCCCTGCATGGAGCACCTTAATAACTTTCGTCTCTGCCTTTGTCCCGTAGCGATCGATGACCGTACCGGCAGTTATCCGGCCGTTCGCCAGTCGCTCCAGCTCTGTAGCCATGGTGCCCGACGCTTTGCCACCACCGGCGACGTATATGTGCCGATATCGTGCCAGGTCGAACGATCGATCGCCCACCGTTAGCCGTTCATCTTCAACTTTTACGGTGTTCCTGATCACGTTTTCAGGCAGGACTGCGTCTATCCCGGCTTCAATGACAGCCAGCGCGTGGCTCCGACGTTTGTCGCCGCGGACGAGCACGTCACGGTTCCTGATCTCCATCGAAAGTAGGTTAGGCCACAAAGCAAATAACCTTTGCATCGGAAAGACTAAATATCATTAAAATGAAAATAAGTTCCGATGAAAAAAGTCTTGCTCATGCTGCTATTGGCAATCTGCCTCATACCCGCATCCTGCAATGCAGAGAAAAGCGCAGTGCTCATCATCGTAGACGGCATGGGCTCATCCTACATCTATCCCTGGCATTCGCCAACCTGCGCAGACGGGTCGCCATTGCCGGGCATCGATCTTCAATTCGTCGAGGGTGCGGACGCATTATACGAACTGTGGGTGCCTGAGCCAGAGACCGAGTCCGGGAACGCTGTCATCGCTACTGGCTGCTCTGATGCTACACAGGAAGCATTTTCCTATTATGGCGCAACGGTCTACGACGTGCTCCGCGAAGAAGGGTACCTGTCCATGGCCATCGTGGAAACTGGCGATAATGCTGACATGAGAGGCGAGCCAGACATTATCGTCCATGAGCGGAATAATTCGATCTATACCCCCTATGTGAGCATGGTGATCAATGGCAAATCCGTATCCCCTGACTTGTGCGACCTGTTGATGGCCAATCCGCCTGTTCGCTCGACTGCGGGCGCCGATCGTGCTGGCGCACTCAAGCGGTATGATAACTGGCCGCTGGAAAAGGCGGCAGAAGTAGTGGAATATATGGGAGATGCATATTCCCGACAGAACTACCTGCTCGTAGTGAGCGTAGGAGGCACAGACATGGCTGCACACGAGGAAGGCTTTAGCAGCTACAGCCAGGCGATCAAGGATATCGATGCAGGGTTGGTTTCGCTCGCAGCCGCATGCCGAGAGGCCGGCGTCGTTATGATGGTGACGGCAGATCATGGCATGAGCTTCTCATCTCCCAACTCGAAAGGTGCGCACGCCTCGGAAAAAGCAGCGGATCGGAACGAAAGCAGGCTCGCGCCCCTGCTGGTTTTCACAGACGGGATTGTGAAGAAAAGTGGTACTTTCGGCCAGGAATGCCTCGCGCCGACGCTGCTGTCGTTAATGGAGTGCCCCGACACCCTGAGCGTTGGGGACGGAACGTCCATCCCTTACGGCGACCATCCATCGCTATACCTGGTCGGCGATGAGTCGTCAGAAGTGACCATTGATGGCCCCGAAGTTCACCGGACGGCAGTGGTGAACGGGAGCTGCAGGGTCGGGCCATTGAGCGTCGGCCGCTACACGATCTCCTCCTCGTATGGGACGAGCACGGTTGAGCTGGACCGCGACCGGACTGTGAAGGTTGCCGGCCCATTGCCCGGGCTATCAGTAGGGTGGTCATGGTGGCTGCCCTGCGTGCTGGCGGTTATAATATCCGCCGCAGGCCTGGCCGTGGCGTTACATCTGCTGAAAGGGCGGCAGTGATTACCTGGACGCTTCTGCCGCCGTCATCATGCCAAGGGCCGTTTCCAGGCCGGTGCCCATGATTTCATTAGCCTCCCGGACGGAGGCGCCTTCGATGATGATCGCCCGCAGCGCCGCCGTCATCAGGTCCGGACGGCGGTGCTGGAAGATGTTCCGGCCCAGCGATATGCCAGCACAGCCGGCAGACATCGCATCTTCGACCATCTGTAGCACTTCAGTATCAGTTTCGCACTTAGGTCCGCCGGCGATGACTACGGGCACTGGACAGGCGGCCGTGACCAGTCGCATCGAGGCGACGTCGCCCGTGTACGGGCACTTGACGAGGGCCGCGCCGAGCTCGGCGCCAATGCGCGCGGCGTGGGCGATCTCTGCCGGAGAGCCGGTGACTCCCTTGCCTCTCGGGTAGGTCATGGCCAGCAGGGGCAGGCCATTCTGGTCGCACATGTCCGCGACCTCGCCCAGCGCTTCCAGCATGTCATGCTCCGTCGCGCTGCCGCCCACGTTCACGTGGACGCTGATCGCGTCGGCGCCCAGCCTGATCGCATTCTCGACGCCGGATACCAGTACTTTCTGGTTCTTGTCTTCGGCGTACTTCGTGCCGGCGGAGGCGTGCATGATCATGCCGCAGGCTGGCGGCGACTTCAGGGATTTTATAAGCCCTTTATGCAGCAGCACCGCGCTGGCGCCGCCTTTCTCGACCAGCGAGATAGTCTTTTCCACGTCGACGAGCCCGTCGATGGCCCCCTCGCTGACACCGTGATCCATGGGCACGATGACTGCTCTTCCAGACTCTAATATCCGGTTCATCCTGATTGTCTTGCCGTCCATGATTTTCACCCCATGGCCGACGCTGACCCTCACAAAACAACACAAACGATGTATGCGACGGCAGCGTCAGCGTACATCGTTACAGATAAAACCAGAAGCCAAAGCTAAAGCTGAAGGAGAAAGAATTGTTGTTCAGCCTGTTGCATTTGGTCTCCTGCGACATCTATACTGTATATTATCCGGGGTTAATATAAGCGTTGTGACGCGGATGTACGGATACACACGTAGCTGTACAACGGGCTCATAATGGGGCACAATGGCTCGAAAATGTGCGAGCAGAACAGGCATGAAAGTCCGAAGAGAACAGCCTTGTTATGCGTCGCGAGTGACCTGACCTCGGGCGCTCTTGCGGAAGTTGTTGTTTTGTCGATGCGTTGCGGTACCAGGGCGAAGTTTCGGACCGCAGAGAACGCAGAGACCGCAGAGAACGCGGTTAGTTTTAAGATTACGGCATATATAAAGGCCGCAGCGAGCGCAGCGGACGCAGCACTTTTGAGACTCGGGCAATCCTGTTTATTGCCGCGCTCGCTGCGCTCGCTACGGTCTTTAAAATAGAAACTGCGATCTCTGCGGTCTGAAACACTTCCTACAGTTCGAAGTCGAAAGCTGCAGCCGGAAAAATGCACACGAACGCTGAAAACCGTCGCTCAGCCCGACTCCTGCTAATAAAACGCGCGCGTGACCGGGCCACAGGGCTCACTCATGTTAAGGCCACAGGGCTCACTCATGTTAAGGCCACAGGGCCCTAGTGTTAAGCCGCCCGCCCGAAAAATAGATGTTATTTCCTGCGCCTTTCAAATTCTTCCTTCACTTTCTCTAAAGGAATATCCTTCGCGGCCAGTAACACCATCGCGTGGAAGAACAGGTCCGCGCATTCGCTGACGATCTCCTTTTCCCCGCCATTCTTAGCAGCGATGATCAGCTCGGTCGATTCTTCCCCGATCTTCTCCAGCACCTTGTCCAGACCCTTGCGGTGATTGTACAAAGAGGTCGTATAGGAGCCTTCTTTCGGGTTTGCTTTGCGGTCCACGATGACCTCGTAGACTTCGTCCAGCACGTCGGTCATGTCACTCGCTCTCCGCGCCTCTGCGCTCGCTATCGAGCGGATTCCGCTCGACTTCGTCAATTGGCTTGCGGTCGCGCATCATCAGCCGCTCGGTGATCTCGATCAGAGGGTGTTTCTCGAAATCGAGCACCTCGATGTCTTCCAGCTTCCGCAGCCCGGACTGGGCGGCCGTTTTTTCCATGCCCAGCTTGATGTCCTTCGGCACTTGTAGAATATATGCGTCGATCTTCTCGATGCCGAGCCGCTTGGCGGCGACCACGCGGTGGTGGCCGTCGGCGAGCAGCCATGTATTCGGCTTGTGGATGACAATGATCGGTTCCGCCAGTCCTTTCTTCAGCTCGTAGATGCGGCCTTCGAGCTCGTCGGCGAAGATCTTCGACTGGGTGGGCACAAGATCGTCGATGTTTACCTCGCCCCGTGTGACTGTAATGTCGACGCCGTGCACGGTCTCCAGCGTCTTCTTCAGCTTCCATACCTTTGCGGGGTCGGCACGTTCGATCTGCGAGCGGATGACGTCCGAGTTCGTGATGATCCCCACGAGACGACCGGTATCACTGACGACAGGCAGCTTGCTGACGCCTAAGCGAAAGATGACGCGTGCCACCTCGTTGATTTCCATGTTCGGGTGCGCCACGATGATGTTCCGGCTCATCACGTTCTTCACTAGCTCGTCCGAGTCGCACAGGAGCATGTCCAGCGAAGAGATATAACCTTCGACCTTGCCGTCCCGTGTCACGGGAAAGCCGTCGTGGCCGGTCTCGCGGGTGAGCTTGATGACGTCCATCACGGTATCCTCCGAGGAAACAGTGATGACCTTGCCGGTCATGTAGTCGCCCACTCTGAGCTTGTCAGTCATGAATAATCAGCACCCTGATAGATTTAGCTGCTGTGCTCTACCAAATGGGTAAATGCCGGGGCACATAATAAAGGTTTGTGACAAAATGGACGATGGGTCGGATGTCGACCGCTGTCTGGCAGAGCCAGTTATAGAGCGCCTATCGGTTCTGTCCCCTCGCAGCGATGTCATCTCGCAATGCCTTTACAATGGTCTCCAGCTCTGCCGTTCGCTGTCGGACCCGCTCTTCCAGCCCCTTATTCGCCCGCTCGATCTCTTCCGCGGCCTGCTTCAGCCCGGTAATGTCATTGCCCGTCGCCAGGACTTCTCCGATGCCATCGTCCTGGTCACGGGTGGCTCCGAATCTCCATGCAATCCAGACCTTCTGCCCATTGCGGCAGAGCGCTTCGCTCGTAACGTCGATGGGCTTATCCAGGTTTGTCCCCAGTTTCTTCAGTAGCACATCGAGGTCCTGACCCGATTGCGTTCCCCGCGGCATGATGGTGTCGAACAGACTCTTGCCCGTGATCTCTTCCGGTGCATAGCCGAACAGGCCACATGCATACCGGTTGAAATGCCTGACATTGCCCTTTGCGTCGAAGCGGATGACGATGCTGTGGATAGTCTGGACAAGCTCCCGGTACTTCGTCTCGCTCGCCTGCAGCGCCTGGTGAGTGCTGTCCCTCGCAGAGGTAAGTTCCTGCACCTTCAGCTCGAGCTCGTGCTTTATTATCCGTTGCTTCTCCTGGGCCATCTTCACGTCGGTGATGTCCTGTACGTTCGCGATCTGATACAGTACCTTCCCGTCAGTTCCCTTGACGACCGTGAGATCTATGTGTACCGGGAACTTCGTGTCGTCCTTCCGGATGTGCTGGCTCTGGAAGGCGAAGTGGCCGTCTTCGACTGCTTTTTCTCGTTGTACCGGGAACACCTTTCGGTAGTCTGGCGCGATCACGTCTTCCATCTTCATGCCCGCCATCTCCTCCCGGGTGTAGCCGTAAAGACTGGCAAATGCAGGGTTCATCAGCTCGAACTTAGTGTTGCCCAGGTAGCTGACCACCATGGCCATCCTGGTAAAGTAGAAGATGTCTGCCCAGAGCCGCATGGCAATGTCGATGGCTTTGCGCTCCCTGACGTCTCTGGCAATGCCGTTGTAGCCCATGATTTTGCCAGAGCCGTCCTTCAGGGAGGTGCCGCTGATCTCCACATCCACCGGCGTCCCGTCCTTGTGGACCATGATGACTTCGATCAGCGCGAACCAGTCGCGTTTCTCCATGGCCCCGTGTATC
>JAEZKS010000164.1 GCA_023436075.1 Methanobacteriota archaeon | reverse complement strand
GGCCAGGACCGGGCTGACCGAGCCGCCGCAGTTGACGCCAATCATGAAGACGTTGTCGAGGTTGACCTTGTTGCGCTTCGCCAGCTCGAGGAAGCCCATCATGTCGCAGCCCTTGACGACTACGCCGAGCTTCTTGCCTTTCATGTACGGCGCGTAATTCGCGACCAGCTTGGACATGAGGACCGTGCCGCAGTGGAGCGAGCCGGCCGTGTTGTCGATGTCCTTCGGGTCGGAGATCAGCGTCGGAATCGCTTCGTACAGGTCGACGCCCTTCTTGACTGCGAGGACCGCGTCGACAGCCTTGCTCTCGAGCGCGAACTTCAGCAGGCCGGATACTGCGCCGCCGCATTCCGCTTTCTTCGCAAGACCGGCATCCGTGGTCGACACGTACAGCATTTCACCTTTCTTTACCATTTAGTTCGCCCCCGCGATCTTTTCGACTTTAACAGCACAGTGCTTCAGCTCCGGCATCTTGGACAGCGGGTCCAGCGCCGTGTTGGTCAGGTTGTTGACCGAGCCAGTGCCGAAGTGCATGGTCATGTACAGCACGCCGGGTGCCACGTCATCGCTGATCCGGGCGAGCGGCGCGACTTCGCCGCGCCGGCTGGACAGCTTGATCTTCTCGCCTTCCTTGATGCCGAGTTTCGCAGCATCCAGAGTGTTGATCTGGACATATGCTTCCGGCACCTCGAAGTCGAGCTGTTTGCTGCGGCCCGTCTGTGTCCTGCTGTGGTAGTGGAAGATCAGACGGCCGGTCATGAGCGTGAACGGGTATGCCCCGTCTGCTATCTCTGCCGGCTGGCGGTATTCGATGCCGAAGAACGTGCCCAGCCCGTCTGCCGAGGAGAACTTCTCCTTGTGCAGGATGGGCGTGCCGGGGTGGTCGACCGCCGGGCATGGCCAGTGTACGGATTCGGGCTTCTCCATCCTCTCGTAGGTGGCGCCGAACATGTTCGGGGTGACCGACCGCATGTCGTCCCAGACGTCCTGGGCAGACTTGAAGTCGAAGCCCTTCAGGCCCATAGTCTTCGCGAGCTGGACGAAGATATCCCAGTCGGCCTTCGCCTGCCCGGGCCCGCCTACGGCCTTGCGGATGCGGTTGATGCGCCGCTCGCCGCTGGTGAAGGTGCCGTCCTTCTCGGCGAAGCTGAGACCGGGCAATACGACGTCTGCATATTTGCAGCTCTCGTTCCAGAAGATGTCCTGCATGACGAGGAAGTCCAGCTTTTCCAGTTGTTTCATGACGAGATTGGAGTCCGGGTAGGTCACGACCGGGTTCAGGCCCATGATGTACATAGCCTTGATCGGTTCGCCGCACTGCTTGATCTGCTCGATGAGGGTCGCGCCGTACCAGTCCGGCAGGCCGGTGATGCCCCATGCCTTCTCCATCTTGGCCCGGGCTTCCGCCGACTCGCACTTCTGGTAGCCGGAGTAGACGTTCGGGTACGCGCCCATGTCGCAGGCGCCCTGCACGTTGTTCTGGCCACGGAGCGGGTTGACGCCGACGCCCGGCCTCCCGATGTTGCCGCAGAGCATGGACAGGTTGCCCAGCGAGCGGACGTTGTCGGTGCCGGTGGTCAACTCAGTGATGCCGAGGCAGTAGATGATCACTGCGTTCTTGGCGGAAGCATACTTGTGCGCCATCTCCTTGACTTTCTCGGTCGGCACGCCGGTGATGTGCTCGACTTCAGCGTACTTCGCGACAGTCTTCTTGAGGTCTTCGAAGCCCTTGGTCCGCTTCTCGATGAATTCCTTGTTGTGCTTGCCCTCCTTGATAATCCAGTACATCATGGAGTTGATCAGCGCGATGTGAGTGGACGGGTTGAACTGTACCCACTCGTCGGCGAGCCTTGCCGTGGCAGAGTAACGGGGATCGACCACCATGATGGGGATGCCCTTCTTCTTCGCCTGCACGATGCGGCGACCCGCCAGCGGGTGTGCCTCGACGGCGTTCGATCCCCACACGAGGATAAAGTCAGAGTTCAGCACGTCCTCGAACGGGTTCGTGGCAGCGCCAGACCCGAAAGAGAGCGACAGGCCGGCCACCGACGGGCCGTGACAGATGCGAGCGCAGTTGTCGATGTTGTTGGTCTTGAAGGCGACCCTGGCCCACTTCTGCATGATGTAGCAGTCCTCGTTCGGGGTGCGGCACGATACCTGGAAGCCCAGGGCTTTCGGGCCGTACTTGTCCGAGACCTCTTTGAATTTGCTCGCGATGAGACTCAACGCTTCGTCCCATGTAGCGTCCACGAACTCACCGTTCTTCTTGATCTTCGGCGTAGTCAGCCGGTCCGGGCTGTGCACGAATTCCCAGCAGGTCGCGCCCTTGGGGCAGAGCTTGCCCTCGTTGATCGGGCTGCGCTTGTTGGGCTCGACGCCCACCAGCTTCCCATCGCTGACTATAAGATTCAGGCTGCAACCGACGCCGCAATAGGGGCAGGTCGTCGGCACGTATTTTATCTCTGGTATTTTATTCAATGATTCATCCTCCTATAATCACCGGCAAAAAAACTTGTCGGTGACAACTCCTATACTCCTTATCGAAATTATCCAGGGCTGACCGTTTTCGTCGGACGATAACCGGCAGCTACAAAAGTGTTTAAAACGAAGGATATATAAGAGTTACTTAAAAAGCTTAAAAAATCTACAAATGTTAC
The DNA here is from genome assembly GCA_023436075.1 of Methanobacteriota archaeon. Classification (GTDB taxonomy): domain Archaea; phylum Halobacteriota; class Methanocellia; order Methanocellales; family Methanocellaceae; genus Methanocella_A. Next base: position 6,298 of record JAEZKS010000164.1, on the reverse strand, counting down.
TATTAACGGTTGCCTATTTTTCATTAATATATATGTACAAGGACAGGAGTACGTTAGCCATACCAGCGAAAAATCATTTTCATATAACCGCGGAATAATAATTTTCTCCTGTTGACTCATCAGAACACTCTCGATCAGTTAACATATATAATGTAGATGGAGAGGGGGCGGAAATGCTTACATCATACAGTTTCGCCTCATAAGTGATATCTACCCAGGATCAGATGAAGAGGTTATCCACGAAACGGTCCTGCCCTTTCCTGAGAACCTCGGCAGGCACCCCGGAAAGAGTCACCCGTCCCCGGTCCATTACACAAACCCGGTCGCCTAGCTCCAGCGCATCGCGGAGGCTGTGGAGGACGATGAGGCAGGGGATATGTCTCTCTTTGATCCGTTCTTTCATGACCTCGCGCATTGCTGTGTGCATCCCGGCATCCAGTGCGCTCAATGGCTCGTCCAGCAACAATAACGCCGGGTCGATGACCATGCTCCGGGCGAGCGCCACCTTCTGCTTCTGGCCGCCCGATAACTTCGCCGCCCTGGCCTGCCGGAACTCCCACAGGCCGAGCGATTTCAGCTCTTCCCGGACCTTGCGCGCGATGACCCCGGCAGGCTCCTTTCTCATCCGCAGCCCGAAGGCCACATTATCGTAGACAGTCATGTGAGGGAACAGCGCGTACTGCTGAAATACGTAGCCGACGTTGCGCCGCTCGGGCGGCACGTCGATGCCTGCCTGCGAGTCGAAGAGCGTCCGGCCGGCGATGGAAACAATGCCTTCTTCCGGCGACATCAGCCCGGCGGCAATGTTCAGCATCGTCGTCTTGCCCGATCCGTTGCCACCCATGAGGACGATGGTTTCGCCATCTTCTGCCGTGATGTCTGCGTTCAGCTCGAAGTCCCGCAGCTTTTTCTGCGCCTTAATCCTGATCATGAACCAGCCCCCTCCTGGTGAGCATTTTGACTGCGACAATGACGATGAAGGAAATGAAGACCAGTATGATGGAGAGTATCAGCGACGCATTGAGATCGCTGTTCATGGCTATGTAGATGGCAAGCGGCATCGTCTGGGTCGTGCCCTGGAAGTTGCCGGCAAACATGATGGTCGCGCCGAATTCGCCCAGTGCGCGAGCCCATGTGAGAATGGCACCGGAGACGAGTCCGTTCATCGCTATCGGGACAGTGACTGAGAAAAACGTGCGGAGAGGAGAAGCGCCGAGCGTCCGGGCCGCATGCTCGTATGACCGGTTCACGTCCTCGAAGCTCGTCCGCGCCTGCCGTATGTAGAAAGGCGATGCGACGAAGACTTGCGCCATCACGACGGCCGTGGTAGTAAATGCGAAGGTTATCCCGAACGCGTTGAAATACTGGCCGGCGACTCCGAGGCGGCCATATGCCATGAGCAGCGCAATGCCCGCAACCGCAGGAGGCATCACTACTGGCAGGTCGATTACCGAGTCGATGAACTCCTTTCCCGGATAGCGGTACCTTGCAGTTACGTAGGCGATGGGAGTGCCGATCAATATGACGATAGCCGTGGTAATGACCGTGGTAACAAGGCTCAGCCAGAGCGCGTCCCTGACGACAGAATTGTCCAGCATGGCCTGCATCGAGCTGAGGTCGGCCTTGAGGAAGAGCGATACCACAGGCAGGGCGATGTACAGGAACGCCAGTAAGAAAAACAGAATGACGAGGAGGTCGGGAATGTTGATCCGCAATCTTCTCCTCGTCATTTTTTCAACACCTCAATTGATTCACTTATGCAGCCGCAGGCGGCGACATGAAGTCGTTCTCTGCCAGGATCGCTTGGCCGGCCGGCGACATGACGAAGTCGATGAACGCCTTCGCCGCGTCCTTGTGCGACGAGTCAGCCGTCACGCCGATCGGGTAGGTCGCAATGACGTTCAGCGCGTCCGGGATCGCAATTATTTTTACCTGGTTCTGGTACTTTTCCTGCACGTCGGACGCGTAGACTATGCCCACATCGCCCTCGCCGAGGGCGATACTGGCCACGATGGCGGAGACGTCGGTCGCCCGGGACTTGATGTTGGCCCACGCGGCGTCGTAGTAGGCAGAGCCGTAGCCTGACGTGTTCCTCAGCTTCTGCAGCATCTGTACTGCATATTTACCGCAGGGCACGCTGTCCGCGCCGATGATCATCTTGATCCCGCTCTTGTTGAGGTCAGTGAGGCCCGTGATGTTAGCCGGGTTATTGATGGGCACGATGAGTGCCAGCTTATTCCTGGCGAAGTTAACGACAGTCGAGTTGTCCATAAGGTTCTTGCTCTTCAAAGCGTCCATGTTCGACGTCGCAGCGGATGCGAACACGTCTGTTTTGGCTCCCTGCTCGATATTGGTCTGCAGGGTCCCGGAGCTTCCGTAGTTCGGGGGAAGGACGTTGATTTCCGGGTGCAACAGCTCGAATTGTACAATCGTCTGGTTGAAGGCACTGCCCAGCGAGGCGGCGGCGAACACGGTGATGTCCGTCTGCGGGACCGGCGTGGGCGTCGGAGTCGTTCCGGGGGCCGGGGTCGGGCTGGTACATCCTGAAAGCAGTACGGCTAGTACTAACACAGTTGACATTATTAATATAGCAACCGGTATATTCTTGCGGTTTATCATAGAGACACCACATAGCTAATTGTCGCTCTCGTATATATCATTTGTTAAACAAGAGCAATAATGTTAGTTATATGTGTTAACATAGAAAGAAACATCACCTGTCTATTGCAATGCCCAGAAAAAATTTCATGACAGGAGACTGTCAGGCACCGACCTGCTTTTTGGCCAGCCGGACCCGGAACTCGTTCTTGCCAAGCTGTTCAGCCTCGAAACTGAACCCGAGAGTCGTGGCCTCTACTTCAATCCAAGGCGGGACGTGGCTGCAAATGATCGCCAGCGTGCGAAATGCGCCCCGCCGGACGAACTGTTGGAGGATTTGCTTGCTGGTCACGTCCGCGCTCTGTCCCTGGATTTCCTTGATGTTGATGAAGAAGTTGCCGGGCGTCTGCTCTATGGGGGATGGCAATGCCTGTGGCTCCTGCGTTTTTGCAGCAGCCAGATCATTTTCTTCGCCTTCCCAGACCTGTTCCAGGAAGTCCGCCGGCCTGCCGGCGTATTCCCACACGCTGCGGCCAGACTTCTCGAGCTCGAAGTAGGGGACGCCGGTCGCCGATCTGGCGACGAATATCCGGCATCCGCCCAGAAACTGCAGCATGTCTCCCATCATCTGGCGCAGCTCGCGCATTCCGCCGGCCTCGCCGATGAAAAAAGCCCGTTCCCTGTCCGCTTCCCAGGAGCCCTGGGCACGCCGGTAAACGACGACTTTTCCTCGCTGGTCAAGCGGGACGCTCGTGCCGTCGGGGCCTATGAACACTGCAATTTCCTTACCCATCTTTCCCCCGTCTATGCCTGGATTTAGAAGACCAGTCGGTCCACAGGCTTGCCGCCTTCGATATGGTTCTCTATGATCTCGGTCACGTCATCCGGCGTCACTGCTTTGTACCAGACGTTGTCCGGGTAGACGGCGATGATCGGCCCCTGCTCGCACATGCCGAAGCAGCCGGTGTTGGTCACGAAGACCTCGCCGTTAAGCTCACGTTCCTCGATCTCCTGCATGAGCCGCATGCAGACTTCTACGCCGTCTTTCGAGTGGCAGAAGCCCTTCTGCTGGCCGTTCGGTCGAGAGCTGGTACAGATAAAGACATGGTATTTTGGCTTTGGCATATTACTGTTCTCCTTGGATAAACGCTTCCACGTTGTTCAGTTTGCTTAACAGTTCTTCCTTTTTCACCTGACGGTATGATCGGTATTTCATTTCGAGCAGCGTATTGGTGAACCTGTCCAGGAACGCCAGCGTGCCCGAGTAGCCCGCGGACAGTATGCGCTGGCCACCGATGCGATCGTGGATCGGGAAACCGACCCGCACCACCGGTATGTCCCGGCGCTCGGTCAGGAACCGGCCGCCAGAGTGACCGATGGCGATGTTGGCCATGGTCTTCACGGCGGCTTCGTCGATTGCGGCGAAGTCTGCGTCCTCCACCATCACGGGAGTTTCGTCCGCTCCAGCTTCCGCCAGCAGCAACCTGAGTCTCGCCGTGAGCTGGCTGTTTCCAGCCCCGGTGGCTATGACTGAAGGCATGGCGCCGTTCTCCAGGCACAGCGAGGCGAAGGCGTAGACCATCTCCGGCTCACCGTAGATGACCGGCCGGCCTTCTGCATTGTACTTGTGGGCGTCGGCCATGCCGTCGAGCAGCCACCCCCTTTCCAGTGCCAGTACTTCAGGCACCGGGCGCCCGGTGATCTCCTGTAACGCTGCGATGAAGCGGTCGGTGTTCTCGATGCCGATCGGCAGCGGCAGGTTGATCAGCGGCACGCCGTGCTCCTGCTGGAGATACAGCCCTGGCGACAGCTCGTCCGGGCAGGTCAGGCCGAACTGGATGGTGGCCCGGGCACCGCCCATACGGGCGATGTCCTGCGGACGAGTGCCCCCGGGGGCGATCTTGCTGTAGCGTCCGCCATAGGGACGGTCCATCGTCAGGGAGTAGTCCGGCAGCAGCGTGTATCTGGCGCCCATCAGGTCCAGGATGCGCTTGATCTCACGGATGTCTGCCGGGCTGATGTGAGGGATGATTACGTTGATCCCGTCGTGCTTTTCGACGGGCCGGGAGTAGTATGCGACCAGTTCCTTCGTGGCGGCCCAGAACCCTTCGGCCTGGCTGCCTGCGTAGCTGGGCGTGGCCACGGGGATGATGTCGATGCCGTCTAGGGCACGGTCTCTGGCGTAGTTCCCGACCATCCGTTTCATGTCCTCCCCGATGGTCTCGGCGAGACAGGTAGTGATAACGCCGATGACCTTCGGGCGGTAGACGCGGATCACGTTATCCAGCGCTTTGAGCAGGTTCGTTTCTCCGCCATAGATGGTCTGTTTCTCGTTGAGAGAGGACGAGGCGATGTCCACCGGCTCGTTGCAGTGCTCGATGGTGGCCAGGCGCATGTACGTGCTGCAGCCCTGGGAGCCGTGGACAAGCACCATGGCATTCTCGATGCCCTTGAAGGCGATCACGCCACCCAGCGGCATGCACGCCTGACACTGGTTCTCACTGACCATCTTGGCCCGTGTGTTGCTCATTGCTGCATTCCTCCTTCCAGCGATTTTTTCAGGTGCTTCCAGACAGGAGAGCAGGCGGTCGTGTGGCCCTCTTTTTGAAATTTTACCGCGCCCGCGGACCCTGCCAGGCCCTCCTTGCTGTCGTGGTTGTGATCGATGAAGCCTACGCCGAGCTTGTAGGCGAGCACCCGCTCCTTGACCCCGCCGGCCATGACGTCGACCTTCATTTCCCGAAGGAACTGCTCGATCTCCGCCGGGTTGGTGTCGTCGACCAGGATCGCCCCGTCGCCCAGCATGCCGCTCAGGCTCTCGTACTCTTCCTTTTTGCCGGTCTGCGTCCCGGTGACCACAATCTCTACCCCGAGTTCCCGGAGCTGCCGGATGAGTGCAGACGCCTTGAACGCGCCGCCGACGTAGATGGCCGCGCGCTTGCCTGCCAGCTTTTCCCTGTACCTGGCGATCACTGGTTTGATCCGTGCAGTTTCCCGCGCGATGAGTGCCTCTGTCCGCCGCTTGACTTCGGGGTCGTCGTAGAAGTCCGCGATCTTGCGCAGCGAGGCCACAGTGTTCTCCGCGCCGAAGAAGTTCACGTCTATGTACGGGATGCCGTAGACTTTTTCGAGCTGGTTGGCCAGGTAGTGCATCGAGCCGGTACACTGCACCAGGTTCAGGCATGCGCCCGGGGCCTGTTTCAGCGCCGCGATTGTCGAGTCACCGGTGAATGCAACGTTGATCTCGATGCCCATCTCCTTCAGGTACCGCTCGACTACCCACTTCTCGCCGCCGAGGTTGTATTCGCCCAGGAAGTTGACCTTGCGGGTGGGCTCGATAACTTCGCCCTCATTCGGAGCGATCAGCTTCAGCAGCGCATCGGCCGCCGCCCGGTAGCCTATGACCTTGTTGCCGGATTTAAATCCGGTGGACTCGACAGGTATGACGTCGATGCCATGCCGGAGTGAGGCTTCCCGGCAGACTGCACCGAGGTCATCCCCGATGACGCCCACGACGCACGTGGAGTAGACGAAGATTGCGGGCGGCTTGTGCTTCGCCACGATCTCGTCGATGCAGGCCGCCAGCTTCGGCTCGCCGCCGAAGATGACGTCCCGCTCCTTCAGGTCGGTGGAGAAGCTGTTGCGGTACATTTCCGGGCCGCTGGACAGGCTTCCCCGGATGTCCCAGGTATAGGTGGCG
>JAEZKS010000158.1 GCA_023436075.1 Methanobacteriota archaeon | reverse complement strand
TCGTGATGCAGCCTTCCCGAAATGCGAGCCTTCACTTCGCCGTTCTTTGTGAAGACCTTGCAGCCTTTCTTGTTCACGCCAGACACACGGCCTGGCTCATGTCCGGTAGCATATTCTCGGAAACCTTCTCCAAAAAAGGCGTTCCAGCCCAGTTTCTTAAGTAAAGGGTCCATAATGTCATCCCCTGACTATATTATTGGTCGAAGGACTATTAAAACTATATTCGATTTTACCTGCCCTGGCTACTTATAGAGAATAAGCTTGTAAGCGATCAGCGTTTTCGTCATCTCGTGCTTATGAAACCGCGATTCCCTGGCCAGCCGTTCGACCTCTCCCACTTTATAGAACGGCTCCTCGAACGCATGCAGCCGGAAGGCCCAAGCACATATAAACCCATACCTTCGCAGCAGCGGCTCCCAGGATGCGCGGTCCGCCTCCCGGGGCACGTCGTATATCCATGCCTCCCCGCCCTCGCGGGTCACGCGGTATATCTCGTCCAGCGCCTTCTCGGGCTGCTTCCAGTGGTGGAACGACAGCGTGCTGACGACCAGGTCGAACTCCGCGTCGGGAAACGGCAGTTCCGATGCGCTTCCCTGCCTGAAAGTCACGTTCTTGAGCCCCCGGCGTTGCGCCGTCTGATCGGCGATCTTCACCATGTCAGCCGACAGGTCGAGGCCGGTGACCTGCAGCAGCGGGCTCTCGCTCGCAATGAGCACGGGCAGCCTCCCGGGACCAGTGCCGATGTCCAGCACTCTGCCGGCATGCAGCTTTTCGATCACCTGCCGTGCCACGATGCGGTAGAAGTCCTGGAAGAGTCGAGAGCCGGACAGGGCCGTGTACAGCCGTGAAAATGGGTATGGGATAGCCTCCGGCTCGATGCCCGCCAGGATGTCCCGCAGTGCCATGGTTTCTGGTATTACCGTCACGGAGATAAAACCGTGCCATCGGGACGGGCAATCGTCGCAAGCCTGGCCCGTTCAAGCGTACGCGCGCGAGCGGCCGGCCGCCTGGCAAGACAAAACGAAGTTCAGGTCAGTGCCCCGGTGAGGAACGCGATGAGCGCCACAACCATGCCGAGCAGCGTGACCTTCCGGGCCTGGCTGACGGCCTTCCGCTCGTGGCCGCGCAACAGGTTAACGCAGACGTAAAGCAGGATAAGCGAGGCGATAGCCGCAGGGATCGCGTATGCGATGTTATTGTAAAAGTGCTCGTCGATATTGAAGACGAACGGGACTGGCGCGAGCAGAATGCTGATCAGGTACAGGACGACGGCCACGTATTTTGCCGTTTTCGTGCCATAGACTCGGGCCACTGTTTTCACGTCCCGCAGGGCGTCGCCCTCTATATCCATGATACCTTTCATGATCTCCCGTCCAAGGCCCACGAAGAAGGCGATGGCCGACAGGAGCAGCAGCACCTGCGAGTCCTTGAATAGCATGCTGCTGAACAGGAATGGCGCGGCCATGGTGAAGGCGATGTAGAGATTGCCGATGATGCCGTATTCCTTGAGCTTGTAGTCGTACAGGATGCCAAATGCGATGAGTACGACGATGACGATCAATGCGCCAAGGTTGTTCATGAAGTAGCCGGCAACGATGCTGACGATGAAAGAGACAGCCGTTAGCAGCAGCGCCTCATTCTTAGAAATGTCTCCCCGGACGATCGGCCGATCGGTCCGGCGGTTCTTCCGGTCGACATCGACATCGAAGTAGTCATTGAGCGCGAAGGCGCCCATCTCGGCCGCAGTCACGGCAATCACGCCGGCGACCACGAGGTTCATGTCCAGGTCGGTGATGCTGTGGTACGCTATTACCAGGCTGACGACCATGCTGATCGCGTAAATAAGGCCGTGCTCCAGCCGGGTCAGGTCCCAGACAGCTTTCAGTTTTTTAAACATGCTTCGCTCCGTCTGCAAACGTTAAAGCATAATCAATACGATCGTATAAACGATTTTCCATGGAGCGAGTCCCGCTTTTCATTTATCACGCTCAACAAGACGATCCGAAGAAGTGCACGGCCCGGAGGATGAAAAAGTTCGGACTGGCCACGATGTACGATACGGCTGGCAAGCTCCCGTCCGGCACTATCCTGCTCGACCCTACGGCAGACCAGGCTATTTCGCCCGCGGACCGTCTCCTGGCCCGCAAGGGCGTCTGCGTGCTGGATTGTACGTGGGGCGAAGTGGAACGGCTCTTCCCGCTGTTAAAGTCCAAGCGGATGCAGGGCCGTGCGTTGCCGTACCTGCTGGCGGCGAACCCGGTCAACTACGGCCGGCCGTTCATGCTCAGCTCGGCCGAGGCTTTCGTGGCGGCGCTGTACATCATGGGATATAAAGAGCAGGCTGGAGAAGTCGCAGCTAAGTTCAAGTGGGGCGACACGTTCCTGATGCTGAACCGGGAGCCGCTGGAAGCCTATTCGGCATCGAAGGACTCGGCTGACGTGATCCAGGTACAGCGGGAGTTCATGCCTGATCAATAGTTATTTCCTCCGGCATTTCCAGCTCGCGGATGTAGAACTGCTCGGTTCTACAGGACGAGAGATTGACTGGTTTTCCGTCATGCCCGAGAGTGAAAATATTTAGGCAATAACTGTTACTTGAATATCCGTGGGAGTAGATGGGATGCCAGGCATGATTAGGGATATAGATCTACGTGCTTTGGCTAAATATAAAGAAGTCAACCTGGGAGCGACGATTTTATTCGTGATCTCCCTCGCCGTATATGTCAACATATACCTGGGCATCGAGGTCGTATATACTCATTTGTTCTACATCCCCGTCATCCTGGCCGGCATCTGGTATGGCAGGAAAGCCGTGCTGATCGCACTATTCCTGGGAACGATAAACGTTTATCTCGACCTGCTGGCGTTTGGCGCGATCATGCCCGAGTCCCTGATACAGGCAATCATATTCCTCGCGGTCGGCCTCATCATCGGGACATTATCGGAGAGCAAGGACTGGCTGTACGAGAAGCTGGAAATATCGGACCGCAGGCTGAACGAATCGCTGAGCAAGCTGGCGAACGTCGTAGAGTTCTATCCGGACGCTACTCTGATCACCGATAACAACGGCAAGGTAGTGGCGTGGAACAAGGCAATGGAAGACATGACAGGCGTTCCGGCTGCCGAGATGATCGGGAAGGGCGACCATGAGTATGCGGTGCCTTTCTACGGTTGCCGCAAGGCTATGCTTCTGGACCTGGCAGGCTTGCCAGAGGAAGAGCTGAAGAATAAGTACGAGAGCATCTCGTATCGCAACGGCAAGCTTGAGGCGGTTGCGATAAAGGCAGTCCTGGCGGGCAGGGAAGCCGTCCTGTACGCCAC
>JAEZKS010000137.1 GCA_023436075.1 Methanobacteriota archaeon | reverse complement strand
AATGTGGCTAAGGGCTCACGGTTTTAGCGAAGGGGACTACAAGGTCGAATAAGGTCGAAGAAAAATGATGCTCTTGGTATATGGAAGCAAGACTAAAAACGTCTCTGACAATCTGTTGCGCAGGCTGAAAGAAACACGTACTCCGATCACTGTTATCGAGGTCGATCAACGCGTCGATCGCGCTTTATCTTATGACGGAGCGGTTTTTCATACCTTTGAAGATTACCTAAGCGAGAGAGATCTTGAGGATATCGACGAACGTGCTGCTGTTTTCTCCAGGAGCTGGTACCGTGTCAACGATAAAGACGTGACCCGGTTCGACGGAGTATCGGAAGGAGCAGTCCTCGAGCTAGACGTATTCTTCAGAGCTTTGCTGATTTACAAGAACCTGGAATGTGCCTCGCGAATATTCAGTATGAGGACGATCAGCCATATTTACATAGGCAGTGGCGTGAGCATAGTGCCGGAGGCCTGGAAACTCATAGCCCGGCATATTAATATTGAATATACAATTCTTACACCCGATACAGAAACTGAAGATAAGATCCGGGAAAAAAGCATTTTTCCCCGAATCATAGCACACTTGAAAGTGTTGAAGCCTGAGCATAATCCTGTTGTCAATAGCGATAGTAAGATCATTTTAGCGACAAAAGAGGGCCGATCTACCTGCGGAACATGGTTTGACAGCTTAAGAAAAACGGAGACTATATGTCTTACCCCCCTGAAACCGGAAAAAAGCTATAATACAATATTCCGATCGCTGGTGAGCTTTTTTTCATATAATTACTATATAGCGGTACATAAAAATGCGTTGAGGTCGGGTAATGCGTTTACATATAATGGGTTAGATATCTGGCCGCTGTGGGAACCTGACATCAAGACCTTTTTCAGGGTTTTATTCCCGTTGAGCCACCTGGAATCATTATCTTTGTCTGCATGGATAAAAAAATATCGCGTCAGCGGTCTAATCACGACATGGCATGAGCATCGACGGGCGTTTTTCGAAGTAGCTCGCGCGAATGGCATTCCCTACATTGTATTGCAGGACTCGTGGTTGCCGGGGGAACACTTTCCGTCAGGGTACAGACGTTTCATGTTATGCGATCACCTCCTGGTGTGGGGCGAGATTTCCGAGAGCTGGTCACGGCATATAGACGGTGTTAAAACGCATATCGTGGGGAACCCGCAATCCATCACTTTAAATCTTAAAAAGAAAGATGTGCGAACAAGTGCCAATGGTCGTCCCATGACAATTTTGCTCACACATCAATGCTGGGGCCCATGGACCGCTTTTCATTCTCCGCTCGACACGAACGATATGTGGGCATCATTTGCGGAAACGGCGAAAGAGTTCCCGGATGTCGGGTTCGTCGGCAAGATTCATCCGCTGGTCGACGATGTCGGTCACGAGGGGCCGGGAAGGTCTGCAGAGATCATGGAATGGGCTGCCAGCCTGTCACAGAAAAACTTCGAGGTACTGCCTTTAAAATCGAGTATGCAGGAAGCCTTAGACGGGTCTGATGTAGTTGTGACCTATTATTCGCTGACGGCAATCGAGGCCCTGGCGAAAGGGATACCTGTAGTCATGATGAATCTGACAAAGAAGCGAGATCTCTTTCCAGAGCTGGTCGACATAGGCGGCGTAACGGCGGTTCATTCAACTGAAGACATGATCCGGTTCGTCGACGCGATAAAAAACAAATCGGTCGACGAATCGATCAGCTCTGCGAGCATGGAGAAGATACTGGAAAAAATATTCGCCAGGCCGGTCGACATCAGCAGTATAGTACTGGACATATTTGAGGGCTGTCACAGGCATTAGATGTGGTTCAGGGTTTCTAGTTCCCTGATCATGTTGTAAACCGCTTCTGTCTCCATATTCATCCGGGCTTCCAGCGCGTTCGTTGCCGCATGAGGCGTCAGGACGACGTTCTTCAGGCCCAGTAATTTCCCGTCGTATGGCTCGACTTCGAATACGTCCAGCCCGGCCCCGGCAATTTTACCGCATAACAGTCCCCGGTGCAGTGCATCCTCGTTGATTATACCTCCTCGTGAAGTATTAAGAATGAAAACGCCGTCTTTCATCATGTTGATCTCATTATCCGAGATATAGCTCCGGGTCTGGTTCGTTAGTGGCACGTGAACTGTGATGATGTCGCTTGATTCCAGCAGTTCATCGAGGCGATTTTTAATCTCGATATTTGCTATGCCAGAACTAACGTATGGATCGTAGCCGATCACTTTGCATCCGAATGCATTGCAGAGGCTTGCGACGCGTCTCCCGATCCGCCCCAGCCCCAGGACGCCCACGGTCTTGTTTTTCAGCATGTATCCTCTTAACGGGTCCCATATCTTGTTCCTGGTCTGTGCGTCGTACAATGGTATGTTTTTCAAAAGCGATAACAGGAGTGCCATCGTATGCTCAGCAACAGCATCCGCCGGTGGCTCAGGAGTATTTAGCACCCTGATATTATTCAACGATGCGTAATCCAGATCGATATTATCTATGCCTATGCCTACTCTCGAGATGACTTTGATGGTTTTCGCAGCGCAGAGAATATCTTTTGTATACTTTTCGGTCCCCGCTATCACGGCGTCTGAATCCTTGATAAATTCCGCAAGGTACTGTCCTTCCAGTCTTTTGCCACTTTTGTTGATTTTAATGGCGTAACCTTTACTTTCGAGGGTTTTCATAATTTCTTTGTTGTTATCTGCAAAGTTTCGTATCGCTACAGACACACTGATAGAGTTATTATTCATGATGTATTCTCCCTCACCTAACAGGCTTGACCCATTTTACCATCCTGGATACGCCTTCTGAGACGCTAACCTCCGGTTTCCATCCTGATTCGCTGGCGAAGATGGTGGAATCTGACACGAGGCCGAACTGGTCACCAGTATGGCCTTCAACCTCTTTTACCGGATATGTTTTTTCATCGTAGCCATATGCGGAAATAATCATGTCAATCGCCTCGCGGACTGTCGTTTTTACGCCAGTGCCCAGGTTGTACGTTCTGTTGTAGAATTTCTCATCGTGGAGAGCTATAACCCATGCGTTTACTACGTCGTCGATGTAGATGAAATCCCTGAACCTGTCGAGGCTTCCGGTAACCGGGATGGTCTGGCCATTCATCACGTATGCGAGGTATATGCTGATCATACCCTGCTTGAGGTTAGACATATCCTGGCCGGGCCCATAGACATTAAAGAGCCGGAAGATCGTGTGCTTTAAACCAAGCTTTGAAGCCGCTTTTATGTAATATTCTCCTGTGAGTTTTGACACACCATAGTGTGAGACAGGTGCAAGAGATGTTTTCTCAGTAACTGGCAAGACTTCTGGGTCACCATATACTGCCATAGAGCTTGAATATAATATGCGGTCTATGCCATTTTTCAGACACCAGTCGACTAACAACATCGTACCCCGGCCGTTGGTGTCAATGTCCATTTCGGGCATCTCTTGAGATATCCTTGCGGAAGTCTGTGCTGCTAGGTGTAACACCGCGTCGAATGTACGGCCTTTCGGCAAGTCGTCAAACGTGTCTCTTTTTGCTATGTCTCCTGCAATAACCGTGAATTTTTTATCGATGGTTGTTTTCCTGATTTTTTCCGGCGTATCAAGGATAGTAATCGACGCACCCTTTTTATCAAGCGCTTTTGCGAGAGAGTAGCCGATAAAACCTGCGCCTCCAGTGATCAAATAGCTCACCATGATTAACCCTCCGATTTTTTACGGGCAAGACATCGTAGCCAGATACCATTAGTCTCATTATTTAAGTAGTACTTATCATACCATCCATCATAAATAGTCGTTGTTTTTCCTTCGATTAATCTACTTAGATATCCAGATACGCGCGTAACTATTCGCTCGTTAATAGGGCGGGCAATTATGCTTTTAGCATTTTTCCCATATGATATCGGAGGTCCGCACGTGATACAGACAATTACCTGTAATCCTTGTTGCTTCAGTAAAGTGGCTAAAGATTTTTTTGAAAAGAAATGCAGATGTGATTCTGTGTCAAAATCTTCGTGGAGCATCCCGTCACATGTAAATGGAACCTCGACAAACACATAGCCGCCAGGCTTCACGGATTTAAAAATGCCTTGCAGGGCTGATCGAATATCTGAGAAATGCTCTACTACATGTGACATACATAAAATATTGTAACTTTCCGACAGGTTTTGATCACTGGCACTATTAAGATATATATTCGAATTCCACAATTTTCTACCGGTATCAATCGCAACTGGATCACTATCAAAACCTATCGCTATCGCCTGTTGATCCTGAAAGGAACGCACTAAAGCCCCAATTCCGCAGCCTAAGTCGAGTACTTTCTTGTCCTTAAACGCTGCCCCAGATTTTTCATTCAGGCCTATATGCCTTTTTATAAATTTTGATTGAGCGTCAGCTCTCTTGGTCATTATGCTATAATATTCATCGCCGAAAAATTTTCTCCGGGCAATACTATAAACTTCCTTGTAATAACTATCTAGCCATTTTGTTTCAGGCTCTGGGCTGGCAAACCAGTGCTCGCAGTCAGGACAAAAATATATTTTGGCATCGGGAAATTCTTTATGATTAATTGTATAAGCTACGTTATGATTTAAACAAATGGGACACTGTGTACTCATCTTTTATTATTGATTCCATGAATCCATTTATTTTTTTCTGTTAGTCGGTAGGAAAACAGTTATTTAATAGCTGGTTGGTATAATGTATATCAACTGAATAGATTGATATGAGGCTAATTGGGCCGAGGTAATGGCTATGAGTAATAAAAAAGAACGTGTCGTCGTTTTCGGGGGTTCCGGCTTCCTCGGGGGCCACGTGGCTGATTGTTTATCAAGCCACGGCTATGATGTCGTGATCGCTGATGTAAGCCCTTACCCGTATATCCGGAAAGATCAATCATTCGTCCAATGCAACATTATGGATTTGAACCAGGTCATCGAAATTACCCGGGGAGCAAATTACGTTTATAATTTCGCTGCGGTGGCGGAAATCGAAGCGACGATCAAGAATCCCGTGCGCACAGTTGAGGTCAACGTTCTCGGAAACACGCATATATTGGAAGCATGCCGCGTCAACGGCGTCAAAAGATTCCTGTTCGCCAGCAGCATTTACGTCTACAGCACTCTCGGGTCGTTTTATCGGAGTTCCAAGCAGGCCTGCGAAAAAATCATAGAAAATTATCATGAGCAGTTCGGTCTGGACTATACTGTCCTACGCTATGGCTCTCTCTACGGCCCAAGAGCTAACGATTTCAATTCGCTCTACAAGTACGTCAAACAGGCGCTGCGAGAAGGAACAATATCGCGCGAGGGGGATGGTGAAGAGATCCGCGAATATATCCACGTCTTGGACGCTGCTGAGGGCAGCGTCCAAGTGCTGGATGATGAATACTGCAACCAGTGCATCATGATCACTGGAATGCAGACGATGAAGGTCAAAGAAGTTCTCGAAATGATAAAGGAGATCATGGGAAAAAACGTTCAGATAAACTATCTGCCAGAAGTCAAGACTTCCCACTACAAGGCAACACCCTACTCGTTCAAAATCGACTGCGCACGGCGCCTTGTTATGAAAAACTATTACGACATGGGACAGGGATTGCTTGATCTAATGTACGAGGTGCAAAGCAATCCTGACGTGCGTTCTTCTGACGAATTCATCCTGTCTGAGGAGATCAGTAAATGAAGTTCGTTCGATTCACCGCCGATAGCGGGCCCATCCAGTCCGGATGGCTGGGTACCGATGGGAAGATCCGCTCATCTGTAGAACCATTAAAGAGGGATTTTTCAGGCAGGGTCATTGCAGACGCAAACGAAGTCACGCTCCGGGCACCATGCATTCCCGGAAAGGTCGTTTGCCTGGCGAATAATTTCAGAGACGAAGATAATCATGGAACGGAACTAGACGAGCCGCTCATTTTCATCAAAGCTGGTACCAGCGTTTGCGGTCCTGGCGATGACATTATATGTCCATTCAAAAATGCTCAGGTATGGGGAGAGCCGGAACTGGCCATCGTGCTGGGAGCCGAAGTCAAGAACGCATCCCTCGAAACGGCCCGGCGATCGATCTTTGGCTATACCATAGCTAACGACGTCACTGCAGACAACGTCAACGGGTGGGACCATCACCTGGCTAAGTCAAAGTCTCTGGACACCTTCTGTCCCATAGGCCCGTGGATAGATGTGAATTACGAGCCGGCTGGCCGTGCCATCACTGGCTATCACAATGAAGAATTACATCGGCAGGGCAATACTGACGATCGATTATGGAAAGACGATGCCAGCATCGTCCGATGGCTGTCCCGGTGGATTACTCTCCAGCCGTGGGATGTCATCCTGACTGGTACTCCGCATCGGGTCATCCCAAGAAAATATTTCGGCGATGGGGATGTCTACAAGGCCACTATTGATGGTTTGGGTACGTTAACGAACGCTTTTCGATTCGCGTCAGCGATCGAATAAAGGATGAACGTATGAAACCGATTCTGATACTTGATTTCGACGGAGTCATTGTTGACAGCACGGAAGAATGTGCCGTAGTCGCCTGGAACGCATGGCTGAAATACAACCATCAGCCCGGCAGCGTTCGACTGCCTGAACAGATACCCGATTCTCCATTAAACAAGTTGAGGTACCTCCGTAATTACGTCAAGACAGCTGGCGAGTATCTTGTCATATTTAATAGCGATAAGAATGGCGTGGACGTCGATTCCCAGACTGATTATGATAAAATAGTCGCTGACGCTGGGAAGGACATCAGTGATTTTGCGAGCTACGTATTTTCAGAGCGTGAAACCCTGCGGCAGAACGAACACAACCACTGGGTAAATCTACACACCATATACTCGGGCGTCGGGAACCAGTTGAAAAAGATCTGGGATCACTTCGATGTATACGTAGTGACCGGCAAAGATAAAGAGACTGTATTAACCTTCTACAAAGCCTTAAACCTCCCGCTAAAGAAAGAACACGTTTTCGACAAGGATGCCGGGAAGCAAAAGCTTCAGATCATCCGAGACCTTGCCGGCGAGAAGGGTGTCCCCTTGTCAAAAGTCGTCTTCGTAGATGATAACGTAATGCACCTGCTCCCGTTGAAAAACGCAGGATGTCGGGTTCTGATGGCCGAATGGGGCTACCATACGGACGAGCATCTTGTAATTGCAAAATCCAATGGCATGCGCCTGATCAAGATACCGGAAATGGCCGAAGCTATCATGCAAGCTCTATGAGATTAGCTTATTCGACTGCCTTTTTAACGTTTCTTGCAGTCCATGGCAAGCGCATATTTACGAAGCCGGGTCTCACTGCTATACGCTGTGAGTCGTAGTTCACGAGGTTCAGGCTACAGACCGTCTCGTAATAGTCCAGGGGCATCATGCTTACCGTCGATATTCCCATCGACACATAGTAGAAGCCGGGGGCCAGCAGCGGCGGGATTCGAATAGAAATGGTATAGTTCCCCGGTAGGAACTGGGTAGGGAACTTGTTATCGACGTCCCGGCTATCGGCGAATAATACGTTTATTCCTTCTGAGTTCTGAAGGGTTAGCCCAAAATATACATCTTCTTTAATGTTATCTTTTACTTCAATGTCGCACTCGATGGTGGCAGTCTGGTTATCTGGAATGTTGGAAGCTATGTTACCATCTTGATCTATCACCCGGATGGCCCGGAACTGCATGCGCTTATCAGGGTTGGCGGAAAAGTTGATCTGGGCGCCGTTTTCCACGTTGGCTCTGATGTATTTTTCGATAATCGACTTTGTATCTCCATAATCGACTAGCTTTCCGGCATCAAGCCAGATGCACTTTTTGCATAATCGGTTGACTGCGTTCATATTGTGGCTTACGAAAAGAACAGTTTTTCCCTCCTCCTTGGTCAACTCGCTCATTTTTCCCAAGCATTTCTTCTGGAACGATGCGTCCCCGACTGCAAGTACCTCATCGACCATCAGAATTTCTGTATCCAGGTGTGCTGCGACAGCAAAGCCCAGTCTGAGGTTCATGCCGCTCGAATATCGCTTGATAGGCGTATCTATAAACCTGCCCATGCCTGCGAATTCAACGATCTCGTTGAACTTGCTGTTGATCTCTGCTCGGCTCATGCCGAGTATAGCCCCGCTCAGATATATGTTCTCTCTACCAGTCAACTCCGGGTGAAAACCTGTGCCCACCTCGAGCAGCGATCCGATGCGGCCGTGGACCTCAGCGTATCCATCCGTGGGAGACGTTATCCGAGAGAGAACTTTCAGGAGTGTGCTTTTACCGGCGCCGTTTCTGCCAACGATCCCGACAATTTCCCCTTCTTCGATATCCAGCGTTATGTCTCTGAGCGCCCAAAATTTCCTTGATTCCACTGGTTCCGCGACGTTCGTACGCATGAGGGAATTAAACGATTCATTCACTGCTTTCGCGATCGTATCGCGAAACGTCTTATATGGTTCCTTCTGGCCGATGGTATACTGTTTGCTCAGGTGCTCAATGTGGATGGATACTTGGCTCATGGTTAAACCGTGTCCGCAAATGTTTTTTCAACGCGCGTGAAATACAACAGGCCTGTTACCAGTAGGGTCAGCGATATGAATACCGAGGCAATCGTGATCATTCCTGGCATAGGCGTGCCAAACAGTGCCCATCTGAATCCCTCGATAACTCCCACCATAGGGTTCAATCCGTAGAGTAGCTGGTATGATTCTGGTACCAGCGATGCCGGGTAAACGACCGGCGAGGCAAACATCCAGATCTGGACCATGAACGGCACGACGTATTGGAAATCACGATATTGTACGTTCAGCGCCGAGAGCCAGAGCCCGACTCCCAGCGAAGTGATAGATGCCATTAGTACGAACAAGGGTAAGAAGATGACGTTAATGGTCGGTATGATGCCGAAGTAAGCCATCATAGCAATCAAGATAGTAAATGCAATAGCGAAATCCACCAATGGCGACATGACACTAGAAAGCGGCAGGGCTATCCGTGGAAAGTAGACTTTCTGTATTATGTTGGCATTTGCCACCATGCTCGCCGTCGATCGATTACAGCTTTCGGCAAACAGCGTCCACGAGAGGAGTGCTGAGTAGACGAACACCGGGTACGGGATGTCGTTTGATGAGATCTGCGCCAGCCCACCGAAAAATAGCGAGAAAATGATCATTGCCAGAAATGGCTGCAGGATCGCCCATGCAAATCCGAGCAAAGTTTGCTTGTATCTTAACTTGATATCTCTCCACGTAAAGAAATACAGGAGGTCCCGATGCTTCCACAACTCGGATAAGTTCAGGCTGGCCCATCCTCTCGCCGGGCGAATCATCGTCATAGGTACTTTATCCACTTTGTTGACCGGCGAATTGGCATACGTTTTATTCTGTGACTCTTCCATGGATGATCAACTTTTTTCGATCTTGGCCAGCTTGCCCCGGTACCACTCGATCGTCTTCTTCAGCCCTTCTCTAAAGTCGGTTCGCGCCTCGAACCCGAACTCTTCCTTCGCCCGGCTCGTGGCCAGGCATCTCCGGGGCTGGCCGTCCAGCTTGCTCGTATCCCACCTAATCTCACCCTTGAACCCGGTGAGATCGGCGACGACGGTGTAAAGCTCCCTGATGCTGATCTCGCGTCCGGCCCCTATATTGATCGGGTCCGGTTTGTCGTACTTCTCGGTGGCCATGACAATAGCCCGGGCAGCATCCTCGACGTACAAGAATTCTCTTGAAGCCTTGCCAGTACCCCACGCCTCGACGACTCTGTCGCCGTTTTTGACAGCGTTGAGGAACTTGACGATCGTCGCCGGGATGACGTGGGAGTCTTCCGGGTCGAACTTGTCGCCGGGGCCATATAGATTGACGGGCAACAGGTAAATCGAGTTGAAGCCGTACTGCTGTCGGTAGGCCTGAGACTGGACCAACAGCATCTTCTTAGCCAGCCCGTAAGGCGCATTGGTCTCCTCAGGGTAGCCGTTCCACAGCTCTTCTTCCCTGAAAGGTACGGGGGTGAACTTCGGGTAGGCGCATACTGTGCCCAGGATCACACACTTCTCCACGCCTTCGCGTCGGGCAGCTTCTACGAGTTGAATCCCCATGATAGCGTTGTCATAGAACAGGCTGCCCGGGTACTTGCGATTGTATCCGATACCGCCGACGTTCGCGGCGAGGTGGATAACGATGTCCTGTCCCTTAACGACGTTGACGCAGTTCTCCCATTTCCGGAGGTCTGTATCCCGGCTCCTGGGAACATAGATGTCGCTCCTGCCGATGCCGTGCTCCTGAAGCTGGCCCACGACAAACGAGCCCAGGAATCCCGCACCGCCCGTAACGAGGACTTTTTTATTATCCCAAAACGCCATATCAAGCCTCAACTGCTGTTTTATGATTGAGCCAAGGTATATAAAAACGTTGGTGTTAAGCCTGCAGTCGGTCAAATCTGGCGTAGCTACTCGCTCGTTCCTGATCGCCCGGAGAACGCGTACTTCTTCAGCAGACCCTTCGCGTTGTGGTACTTCAGATGACGGGCATCCAGGCAGGCCGTCATAAGGAATAGTTTAACGGATTTGCCATGCTGTCCCATGTCGTAGAAATAATGGGCGATGGTGAAGAGTTCATCGTTCACGACTTCGTCGATTATATCGCTGGTTACATATTTACGGTAGCCGGAGTACTGTTCGAGGTACCCCTCTATGAGCCTGCGCAGGTCTCTCTTAAGCACGCCTAAGTCCGAAAGCCGCAAGCTTCTGCTTAGCAACTTCGACCTGTATTCTGCCATCCCGAGCACTGCAACGGCCTTTTGCGGCCCGCTTCGGTCCAGGTACTTCCGGATGGACGCTATGTCGGTGAACTGGAACCGGGCGAGGAGTCGCACCATGCCTGTGTAAATCGCCCCGATCGCGTTTTCTTCGGGGTTGCGGGATAATAGCTGGTCTAGCATGATCAAGTTTTCGATCAGGAAGAGATCGTTCCTGGACACAGTCTTGGACTCGTTGTGCAGCCGGAACCGGGCGATCGTTGTATCAATGTGCCGGATACGGTGCTTCATGGCCACTCTGATCCAGAAGTCATAATCCATGATGTAGTGCCGGGCCTCATCCAGGTAACCTACGTCATCGAAGATCTTACTCTTCCAGAATGTCGTTGGCTGGGCTATCCGGTTGGTCTCCAGCAGTTCCGGCAGCGTGAAGTCCCTGGTCTTTATGTTGAACAGGAACTGACCATCCTTGTCGATGAAATCAATATCCCCGTGGATTAGGTCCGTATCCGGGTGCTCTTCGAAAAATTTCACCGCGCGAGATACGGCGCCTTCCACGTACAGGTCATCCGAGTTGATCCAGGCGACAATCTCTCCGGTACACTTCTTGAGCCCCTTGTTGATGGCGTCGGACTGGCCATTGTCCTTTTCGCTGACCCAGTACGTGATCCTGTCCTCGTACTTCTTGATGATTTCCTGACTGCCGTCCGTCGATCCCCCATCGATCACGATGTACTCGATGTTTGGGTAGTCTTGGCCGATCACTGAGCTGATCGTTTTCTCGAGGAACTGAGCCTGATTGAACGAGGGCGTTACGATCGATACCTTGGGGAAACTCATTGTATCGTACCTAATTAACGTGTCAGCCATAAAAGTATTTTTCTCAGCATCTATGGCTGGCGGCCGATTAGCAGGTGATCGCGTTATAGATTCTATTTACCGGTATCAGGAGAAGGGAGCAAACTATATAACAAATCATGGCAAGCATTTATTCCAATTACCGAAAATTTTCGCGTTAGCGAATGCAGGTGGTCTTTCTGGAGAACCCCCCCGTCTCTATCGTCCTGCCGACCTATAACCGGCCCGGCATTTTGAGGGAGTGTCTACTGTCTGTCATCGCCCAGACCTACCGGGAATGGGAACTGGTAATAATCGACGATTGTTCTCCCCTGCTCGTAGAATCCAACATCAAAGACCTTCTGGATCGCGACTCCCGTATCAGGTTCGTCCGTAATGTGTTTCGGCGCACTACGCCATCATCCAAGAACATCGGCATCTCCCTGGCCCGGCACGACCTCGTCCTGTTTCTGGAAGATGACATGGTGCTGGACCCGGACGCAATCCGTATCCTGGTCGACACATATCTCACGCTGAGCCGCAATGACACTATGCTGGGTGCTGTGGCCCCAAGCATTCCCCGGGTATATCCGGAAGATCTGAAAAACCTTAATTCTGTGAAGGATCGCCTGGTGAACGAGCGGCCCTCAACGGGCTCGACTCCTCAGCGGACGAGCCCCTGGACCGGGCAGATCGACATCGATTTCACTCCGAAGTACCGGGATCTGCAGGAAGTCGGAGATGTGCACGCATGCGTGCTCTATCCGAAAAAGGCGCTCATCGACGCTGGCGGGTTCAGGGAGAACACGTATAAGGGCAACTTCAGCCGTGAGGAGAGCGACCTGTCCTGGCGTGTCCACCGGCTCGGCTACCATTATTATTTCCAGCCCGCGGCTATCTTTTACCATGTGCGAGTGAGCGAGGGTGGAAGCCGTGTAAGCTACCTGCGGTTCGTCTATTACACAATCACTAACCACACGAAATTTTTGTATCATAACAGAGGATTGGTGAGAACGCTTTATATGGCGCCACTGTTCGCCCTGTGGTCCCTGAAAGGCGGGATCGTGCGACTAATGAAACTATTGCCGACGCTGTTCACCGGCCGCAGCAAGTCCTAACTTTTAGCGTTCCCTATGGTCAGTATAAAATCCACATAGCCATCCATTACCCTATTGATATCATATGATGACGCCATCTGGGTTGCTCTCGCAGACAGCGAATGGTATAATTCCTTTTCTTTGATCAGTGACATGACCGATCGGGTTAGTTCGTCCAGGTCTTGCGGGCGATAGACAATACCCGCATCCCCTGAAGTCTCTGGCATAGCCGCGACATCAGGCACGATGACCGGCTTCCCCGCTGCCATCGCCTCGACGATGGGCACGCAGAAGCCCTCGTGTTCGCTGGCAGTGATCCAGGCGTCACATGCCCTGTAATATCCCGGCAGCTCGTCGTCAGGGACACGTCCGGCGAATTTAACTATATTGGCCACGCCAAGCTCCGCCGATAGCGTCTCGAGCCGTTCTCGCTCCGGGCCGCCGCCCACGATCGTCAGGACGACCGGCGCACCCTTCATTAGCGCCATCGCCCTGATCAGGTTATCTACTCGCTTACCGCTTGCCAGTCTGCCGACGTACAGAAGCCGGAACCGGTCGTCGACACGGGACACCGCCCCTGGCGAGAAACGTGACAGATCTATGCCGATCGGTATCACCGTGACCTTTGCAGGATCGACTCCCCATCCGGCCAGCTCTTTCTTCGAGTGTTGACTGTCTGTCTTGATCCGGTCGCTACGCTTCATCGACCGCACATAGGAGATTCGTCTGATCCGCGTTAGCAGTCGATCTTTCAAGCTCGACAGATATTCTGGCGGCGTGATGCCGTGGTATACCCAGATCAGCTTCATGTGAGGATTACGCTTTTTCGCGAGGTGCACTGCGGGCAACGCCCCAATGTCGGGCCCGGCCAGGATCAGCCTATCATAGCCTGCCAATTCCTTTGCGTTCCCGAAAGTCCTCAGGAACGCCCGGACGTTCGTGCCGATAGTATGCTTGTTCTCCCCGCCCAGAAACCGCAATGCAATACTGTCTATCGGCGGGCGCTCATAGGCAAAGGTATACAGCGCTATCCGGCCGACGGATCGCTCCTTCAGCGCCGTCAGCGTGGCCGTGGAAAAGTTGCCCTGTGCATCGCCGTTGGTAAGCCGGGTGGTGACGAATGCAATGTCCATGCGAGTTACCGTACCTTTGTGATATTTTCGATGATGTTCAGGTACTGACGGGCGACGACCTGCCAGTCGAACCGTGTCACTGCCCACTCCCTGCCTGCATCGCCCATCTTCGCTCGCAGCTCCGGGTCCGACGCCAGTAATAATATCTTCTCCGCCAGCGCCGCCTCGTCTCCCGGCGGCACCAGGAATCCGGTCCTGCCATCGTCCACAGTATCAGTCATGCCTCCTGTCCTTGCGCAGACGACTGGCCGGGAACAGGCCTGCGCCTCGACCGGGGCGCAGCCGAACGGCTCGATGAGGCTCGGCTGGCAGTACATGTCAGCTTCTGAGTACATCAGCGGCATCTGTTCCCTGTCCACTGGCTTATTCAGGAATCTGACGACGTCCTGCAATCCAAGGCTTGCCACTAAAGATTTTAACTCATCTCCCTGCGGGCCGTTGCCTTTGATATAAAGAACAATGCCGTCATCCTTTTTATGCACGATGTCCATGGCATTGATCAGATGTTCCAGTCCTTTGTACGGGTGCAGACGGGCGACCGTCAGGATTTTGAACCGTCCTTCGGCGAGGTGGTTGCCGCCAGGCTGGTACCGGAAGAAACTGGTATCAGTACCAATCGGGATCACCTGTATCCGGCCCTTGCGCATGCCAAAATGACTTTCCACATAGTCCTGTGCTGCCCGGTCATGGGCAGTATAGACGGTTGTGCGTCTCCTGACCAGTCGGTTCGCGGTCATGTCAAAGATTGATAGTATTTTGCCTTTGATGCCATCAGGCGTATAGTTGCGCTCGGTCGAGAGTACCGTCGGCACCTTTTTCAGCCTGGCCGCAAAATAGGCAAAATGGCAGATCGGCTGGTAGTCCTCCTGGAGGAGCAAGGCGTCGTAGTCATTCCGCATAACCTCGAAAAAGCTGCCCGGAGCGAGGGGGATTTCCCCCACATCAAGGAGCATCCGGACGTATTTCACCTTGAATGGCAGCGCCTGTATCGCCTCATACTGTGTGGTCACCATCTTCTCTCGCGGGGCCCGGCTCCTGGACGTGACGATCGTAACGTCAGCCCCGAGCTTCGACAGGCTTTCAGCCAGCTCGTACTCGTTGCCCCTGATGTATGGCGTGAAGAACGGAACCACGATGCCGATCTTCATAAGCCCTCCTGGTAGACGGCCAGCATACGCGCCGCCGTATCGTCCCAGTCGAGGACCTCCTTTGTGTACGGCACCCTCGCAACTCTCCTGATCTCGCCAGCCAGTTGTTCAGGGCTGACGGGCAGATCGATGCCGCGGCACAGGCCGCCGTCCGCGAACTCCGCCAGCGATGATGACTTCGCCACGACGCATGGAGTCCCCGCCGCGAGCGCTTCTGCCACCGTAATCCCGAACGACTCGAAGCCTGAGAGCATGACGAACGCATCCGCTGTCGCGTACCAGCGCAGCAATTCCTTCCGCAGCAGCCCTTCCATGAACCTGACCTGGCTGGAGAGGCCGGCGATCTCCACCTGGCGCTTTAGCTCCGCCTTATAGGGCCCCCTGCCTATCACGACGAGCCTGTAGTCCGGCAGGTATTTTAACGCCTGTACCGCGTATTGCACACCTTTGTATTCCTCGAGCCGGCCCGCGTACAGCAGGACTTTTTCGCTCTTCTGGTAGGGCGCCAGTCCCTCGAACTCTCGCCTGTCGATGCCTGGCGGAATGACGCGAGCCTTCCCACAATACGCAGAAAAGTCGCGGCAGACCAGACTCTTCTCGAACTCTGAGTTGCAGACTACGGCATCCGCCTCGCGGAAGACGCTTGCGCCCGCGAGCTTGTAGACCTTCAGCAGCGCATTGCGGAACGGCGTGTGGCCCTTGCCGTGGTAATATGGATTGAACACGAACTTATAATACTTGCAGGATTTGGCGAACAGCGCCGGGAACGCATGGTAGCCATGGGCGTGCACGACGTCACAGTCCTGCGTTTTGAGGAACCGGCGAAGCTGTAGCGAGAAGTAATAGGCATCGCCCGGGGCGTAAGCAGGAAAACGGTATACTCGAACGCCATCGATCGTCTCCGTAGCCGGCAGTACACCAGACGGATCGGTGGTGACGACCGAAACATCGTGCCCCCTCGCGACCATGCGGCGGCTGATCTCCTCGACCACAGTCTCCACGCCGCCGATCTGGGGCTTATAGCGAGGGCATACCTGTATTATCTTCAACTTCCCACTATCCTCGATACGCGCTTCTTCCGCTGGTGCTCGATACCCATTTAACAAGTCTGCTTAAATATATTTCGTTTTCTTTAGAGATCTCTGAAGTTTGCAAGAGGTCTCCAAGTTTCAACACAGAGAGCTCAGGGCTCAGAGGATGCACAGAGAACTATATAGTAAAATGGATTATATGTGCGCCATCTTTTTATAACAACCTCTGTATTTTCTGTGCCCTCTGCACTCTTTCAAACCTCTGGAAATCAGTTGCATGATATAATCACAAACGTTATAGCACAAAAGCTATGTTAAGTGAACAAAAGCAGTAAACGGCCGTGGGTGCGTTGAAGACAAAAGTTTGCGTCGTGGGGCCCTCGAAGAAGTTCCTGAGCGGCATCAGCTATTATAACATCCGGCTTGCAAACAGCCTTACGTCACGCTACGACGTTTCCGTACTCTGCTTCCGCAACCTGCTTCCCAAGCGTCTCTTCCCTGGGCACAAGCACGTGGGTAAGGACCTTGCGGACGTCGGTTACGATAAAGATGTCAGCCTCTTCGACGGCATGGACTACAACAACCCGCTAACCTGGTGGCGAGCCTTCGGTTTCCTCCGCCGGGAGCGGCCGGACATCATAATATTACAATGGTGGACATCTTCGGTCGCGCACATGCACTTGCTCATCGTCATGATGAACCTGATAGTCCGTGCACGAATCATCGTCGAATTCCATGAGATCGTCGATCCGCTGGAGGAGTCCATTTTGCCGATCCGACTGTACTCGCGGCTCATGGGCCGGCTGCTCGTACGAAGCGCTGGCACGTACATCACCCACTCCGGGTCTGATAAGAAACTGCTGATCGAGAAGTACGGCATGGATGCCGGGCGCATTCACGTGGTGCCCATGGGGCTTTATGATCATCACCAGCCTGTCGATCGCACGGTGGCCAGGAAGGCGCTGGGGATCGACGGCGAGAACGTCATCCTGTCCTTCGGGCTCATCCGGCCGTACAAAGGCATCCCTTACCTGATCAGGGCTTTCGGCGATCTGCCAGAAGAAGTGGCATTCAGCTCCCGGCTGCTGCTGGTCGGCGAGATATGGGAGGACCGGGCGGCAGTAGAGGAAGCGATCGCCTCGTCGCCATACCGAGACCGGATCACGCTGGTCGACCGCTATGTGTCCGACGCAGAGGTCGGGACGTACTTCTCGGCCGCCGATATCGTGGTGCTGCCCTACCTGAGGGCATCGCAGAGCGCAGTCGCCCACGTTGCCATGGCGTTCGGGAAGCCGATCATTGTCTCCCGTGTCGGGGGACTGCAGGAGTCCATGGCCGGCTACCGGGGCACATACTTCGTGCCGCCAGCCGACCCGGCGGCGATCCGGGATGCCATCATGAGCATCAGGTCCGCGCAGCCGGCAGCTTTCGAGCCTCCCGGCCGGGGATGGGGAGAGATCGTAGCGGAGTATGCGGCGATTATAGCCGGTGACGGGCGGTCTCATGTACAATGATCAGGACAAAAGATATATGTAAAATAGCGTTCATTCACGCATAGTCCATGGAAAGGTGAGCGAATGGCAAAGTCTGGAAAGGGCAGCAAGGCCAGGAAGGAAAAAGCAGAACAAAAATCTCCAGCCGTCGGCGAGGCAGTGAAGTCTCAGGCCGCCGGCAGGACAGCTAATGAAAAGATCGGGCAGCAGCCAGAGCTAGTAGTCAAGGATGGCGGATCGGTCGTCACAGCCGCCGAAACAAAGGCGGTAGCCGTGGAAAAGCCCCGGCTGTCCTTCGATCCGGTGGCATACTTCCAGTCAGGCGCATGGATTTACCCGCTTCTCATCGTCCTGTTCATGGCCCTGATGATCTACATCCGGGCAGTCCCCTCCTATGGCAGCGATTTCACGGACTGGGACGGCGGCTACGTGAACGTCGCAGCAGACGACGCCGTCATGCAGATGCGGCTGGTGCACAACGCGATCGAGCACTTCCCTGACCGTATCATGTTCGACCCGTTCACTCACTTCCCCTTCGGTAGCCCTGTCCACTTCGGGCCGCTCTTCACGCTGATGATCGCAGGCGCCTCGCTTGTCATCGGCCTCGGCAGCCCCAGTTCGCAGCTGATCGATACTGTGGGAGCTTATACTCCGGTTATCCTTGCGGCGCTGTGTGTCCTGCCCGTCTACTTCATCGGCAAGCGACTCTTCGGCAAGACCGCAGGCATCCTCGCAGTCGCCACGCTGGCGCTCATACCTGGCCAGTTCCTTGGCCGTTCCATGCTGGGATTCACCGATCACCATATCGCCGAGGTACTGTTCTCTGTCGCGACTGTGGCGTTCCTCGTCTATGCGCTGGACATATCGAAGAAGGCCGGGATGAATTTCGAGAAACTGAAGTCCAGGGATAAAGAATCGCTGAAAGCACTGGGCTTTGCCGTGCTGGCGGGCATTGCTTTCGGCAGCTATATGCTGATCTGGCCCGGCGCACTGCTCCTTGGCTTCATGCTCTTCGTCTACTTTGCGGTCCAGTCCGTCATGGATCACGTCCGGGGAGGATCGCTGGATTACATCATCATCACTGCGGCGATACTGTACCTGATCCCTGCGATCATGGTGCTCCCCTACTCGCTGGGGAGCACGTCGCTTGACCTGGTATATTACTCGATGACCCAGCCGGTATTCATGTTGCTGGCGCTGGTCGGTATCGGCGCCATCTACGCTGTCTCCCGAGTACTAAAGGAGAGCAAGGCGGAGCCGTGGACCTTCCCGGTCTCGCTGCTTGGCATCGCCGTCGTCGGCATGGTCGTCGCCTACTTACTCCTGCCGCAGCTATACGGGCTCATCATGGCAGGCTTCAACGTGTTCCTGCCGCAGGGCGGCATGCTCACAGTTGCCGAAGCACATCCGACAATCTTCGATGACTATGGTAATTTCACGATAGATAGGCTATGGGACACCTTTTACTGGGCGATTGTCGTATCTGCCGTTGCTCTAGTCCTGCTGGCGTACCGGGCGTGGAAAGATAACCGGCCGGCTGAATGGCTGTTCCTTATCTGGGACGTAGTTATGCTGTGGGCGACGTGCAGCCAAGTCCGATTCACCTATTATTTTGCGGTGAACGCAGCGCTGCTGACCGGATACTTCGCTGTGGCCATGTTCCGGGCTTTCGACTGGGACAAGTTCGCCGACGGCTTCCGGGCCAAAGTCAAGACCATGGAAGACGCTGGCAATTACCTGGGCAAAAACGCCCTGTCGGTGGTACTCTTTGCCATCATGGCCCTCGTGTTCGTATACGTCATTGCCTATCCAGCCACGTCTTTCTCGATACCGAGTGACTATCCTGATCAGTACAAGTCACCGCTTGGCGGCGGCATGACGATGCTACAGGCGAGCGCCGGCGGCCCGGGCATGGGCTATGAGTGGTTCAGCTCGCTGACCTGGCTACGCGATAACACGCCGGACCCGCTGGGCACGACAGTGCAGCCCGGCTTCGACTACGCCAGCGGCACTTACGATAAGACATTCAACGCTAATGGCACCTGGGCCGGGTACCCGTCCAGCGCCTACGGCGTAATGAGCTGGTGGGACTACGGCCACGACATCGAGTATGTGGCTCATCGTATCCCCAACGCCAACCCGTTCCAGGCAGGCATCTTAGAAAACAATGGTACGGACGGGAGCGCCCGGTTCTTCGTAGCGACCGATGAGGCAGATGGATATCGGAACCTACAGAATATGGGCAGTCGCTACGTGATGATCGACAATCCGATGGCTGAGGGCAAGTTCGGCGCGATAAACGTGTGGGTCGGCATTGACTATAGCAACTACTACTCAGTGAAGTATCTCAATATGACCTCGTCGTATAGCGTTCCTATAGTTGTAACCAGTAACCAGTACTGGAGTACTATGACGAGCCGCCTGTACTACGACGACTGCAATGGCATGGATCACTTCCGGCTTGTCTATGAGAGCCCTGGTTACTATTACGTGTCCACTAAACAGGCATACCTCAGCGAATACCAGGCTGGATCTGTGGTTCCGTTCACAGATCAGCAATACTCCGGAGGCCCGCCAATCTTCATCGGCCAGCCTACCACCAACTATTCGGAGGCCTATGAGGTCTACCAGGCGACAGTGAACCCGTACCCGGCTACCCAGGATGGTACCATGTCACAGTTCTTCTATGACAGCCGGCCGCCTGTGAAGTACGTCAAGACCTATGAAGTCGTCAAAGGCGCCACGCTCACGGGCAGTGCCCCGGCGGGCAGCCAGGTGACGGCGTCAGTTAACCTGACCATCGGCGCACGCAACTTCACGTATACCCACTCGGCTACGGCCGACGCGAACGGCGTGTACTCGATCACTGTGCCATACGCGTCCGAGCCGATGCAGGGCGACGACTACTCTTCCGACGTCAAGCCTCTGTCCAAGTACACGGTCAGCTATGACAACACGACGAAGATCGCGGACGTGCCGGAGCGCGCGGTCCAGAACGGCGAGACCATACAGGTTGCGTAGGCCGGTCGGCAAGGGTCGGCATATGAGGGACAACGTCTGTATCCTGATACCGACCCTGAATGAGGGCCGGACCATCGGCAGCCTAGTAAAGGCATATCGGGAGATGGGCTTCGGCGACGTGCTCGTCATCGACGGGCACAGCACCGACAACACGGTGGCCGAGGCCACGGCGGCCGGCGCACGCGTTATTTTGCAGAGCGGCGCCGGCAAAGGCACTGCCGTCCAGCAGGCATTCAACATGATCGATAAAGATATCACGGTCATGGTGGATGGCGACGGGACCTATCTGCCCGAGGAGGTAGATCTGCTGATCGAGCCCATAGCCAGCGGCGTGGCCGACCAGGTCATGGGCAACCGGTTTGCGAACTATGGCAAGGGCGCGTTCACCCGGCTGAACCATCTTGGCAACAAGCTGCTGAACTGGGTATTCAACCTCACTTACCATGTTCGCTATCGCGATATTCTCACGGGCTACCGGTCCTTCAATCGCAATGCCATTCGCACGATGAGCCTGAACCAGAGTGGCTTCGGCATCGAGACGGAGCTGACGGTCGAGTGCATCAAGAAGGACTTACGTCTCTGCGAGGTGCCGATCACATATCTGGCGCGCCAGTCTGACTCGCCGACCAAGCTGGACCCGCTGGGCGACGGTTTCAAGATCGGCTATACCATCTACCGGCTGGGCAAGACCTATAACCCGATGCTGTACTTCACCGTCATATCATTCGCGCTGATGGGAATCGGCACATTGATGGGCCTCTACATCGTGTACGATCGCTTCCTTGTCTCGCCGCCGGTCGACCACATCCCGCTGACGATCCTGTCGTCGCTGCTGATCATTTTCGGCTTCCAGATCTTCATTTTCGGATATCTGATCGACATGATCTTTGTCTCACAGCGGGAGATGCTTCGGGATCTGCGCAAGAGACTGCCATAACTCTTTAAGCCATTGCTGGCAATGCAGCTCTGGCATTTTTTATACAAGCGGCTGATGTAACGGTCATCAAAAAGTATATCTTTGTAAAAGTATTAAAAGCGCAGAGAATTGCTCCTGGATCGTGATCACCGACTGGCGGAAAACGCCGTACATCAGGGGCATCGATTGGTGTTCGGAAGGGATTTGAATTGGCGGAACGTAATGCCGGATTGAAGTCTGCAGCGCTCGTCTGTGGCCTGATCGTTGTTGGTCTGCTTTTATCGATGTCCGTTGTCGGAGCGCTGGCTGTCGGCGCCACGCCGACCCCGCAGGACAATACGACGGCCACGCCTGCGCCCACGGCAACCCCGACACCGGCGCCACGTCAGGTATTCTCCACTGTGTCGTGGGACGGCGACCATGCCGTCGTCCTGGTAACCAACAACGGCAATGCCATCGACGTGAAGGCATCCATCGGATCGCCAGAGAACGAGACGAACACCCATGTGAGCGCTGGCGTCACCACCAAGGTCCCAACCATTACAATCAACGTCGCCTCTGGCCAGGTCGTTCGCTGCTGGTTCTACGCATACGAGAACGGGACGCTCATCGATAAGATGGAGAACGTCCCGGTGACGGTTACATCCGGCACGCCCACGCCGCCGGCCGCGACTGCCAGCCTGACCGGTATCATCACCGATGCGTCCAACAATCCCATCGCGGGCGCAGAGGTTACTTTCGAGGCATCGACCTGGGGCAACAAATACTCAGTCGTGACCGACACCTCGGGGCAGTACAGCTTGTCCGCCATGGTCCCGGATACCTATAAGATCAGGATAACTGCCAGCGGATACCAGCAGTAC
>JAEZKS010000122.1 GCA_023436075.1 Methanobacteriota archaeon | reverse complement strand
CCCCTGCTGGCACGGACATCGAATTTTCCATCGCCGGCCGTCGCGCGATCGTCAACGACGGCGACTGCCGCCGGCCCGGTCGGATGAGCAACCTTCCAGCAGGAGAGGTGTTCGTATCCCCGGCGCTCGGCAGTGGCACGGGGGTAGTCGTCTTCGACGGCACCCTCAGCACTCTCGACGGGCCTACAATCCCGCGCCAGCCTGTCCGTATCACCTTCACAGACGGCTTTGCCTGCACCATCGAAGGCGGCGAGACCGCACTCCTGGTGAAAAAGACTATCGAGGAAGGCGAGGTCATGGCCAGGGCCATCGGGAGCGAGGAACAGGCGAAAAACTGCCGTCACCTCGGCGAGTTCGGTATCGGCATCAACGACAAGGCGCAGATCACCGGCGTGATTCTCGAAGACGAGAAAGCGATGAAGACATGCCATTTCGCCCTCGGGAGCAACTATGACTTCGACGCGCCTGCGATTATTCATCGCGATATGCTCGTGATGAGACCGTCGGTATGGGTTGACGGCGAGCAAATCATGAAAGACGGAACCCTCTCACTATAATGCAGCATGACGCCGGCAGTCGCACGTGCGCGAATGCGGCCGCCAGGCCGTGATCACTCATGATATTCCTCGAAGACGTTGCGCTCGTCGGCCATGTCATTCTTGTATACATAGACACAAAACTCGTCTGTCATGTAATCGCATCTCAAGATGATCCGCTTCGATAGCGCCCGGCAAATTTTCACGATGTCCTCCGGCTGCGGCCGCCAGTATAGATCACCGGCAGCATCGCCGTACGCAGGTCTCAAAAAATCAGCTGCAAAGCCCTTCCTGCAGCAGTCGAACATGCGGCGGAGCGTGTTTTTCACGAACGCCTCATTGTCAGAAAGCCTGATGGTGAAGATGCCGGCGGCGAAGGCCCAGTCATACATCCCGTTCGTTCCATGCTCTTCGAAATCGCTGATCTCGAAACGCGCATCCGGATAGTTATCCTTAGCGATGGCAATAAAATCTGCGTTGATGTCGATGCCTGTGTAATCGGCCCGAATCTCCCGATCCCGCAAGTACCCGTAGAAATCGCCGAAGCCGCAGCCCACGTCCAGTACGGAAGAGCCGGCCAGATCGCCGATGTCTGCCAGGGCGCCGAACCGCACCTTACGGCCTCCGGGCGTCCAGCCGAGACTCCGGGCATCGTCGCCGTAGACCTTCAGCTTTTCGCCGTAATACTCTTCCAGTTTCTTGCGGTCGCTTTGTCTCATAGTCCCTGCAACGATCTTCCGGCGCGTTTATCAATGTTACGAAGCAGGGACTGCGTCCCTGCTCAAACCTTCTTATAGCACATGTACCATGTCTTGCAGTCGTATCCTTCCTTCAGCCGGTCGTCGGCCTCGGACTGCGTATGCGGCGGCTTGATCAGCACCGGGTCGCCCGGCTTCCAGTCCGCCGGAGTGACGACCTTCTTTTCGGAGACGAGCTGGAGCCCGTCGATGATGCGGATGATCTCGTCTGAGTTCCTGCCCACGCCCGGCGGATAGAAGAAGATCATCCTCACCACCCGGTTGGGATCGATGATGAACAGCGACCTGACGGGTGAAATATGGCTCACCTGCGGGTGGATCATGCCATAGGTCCTGGAGACTGTCGTATCGAGATCTTCGATGATCGGGAACGGTATGCGTACGCCGAAATTCGTCTCGATGTCCCGCGTCCACGCAATGTGGGCAGTCAGGCTGTCGACGCTGAGGCCGAGCAGTTCCACGTTTCTCTTGCGGAACTCGTCGTACTTGCGCGCTAAGGCTATAAATTCAGTAGTGCAGACCGGAGTAAAATCGCCAGGATGCGAGAAGAGGATTACCCATTTTCCCTTGTATTCTGATAATTTCACCTTACCATGCGTGGTATTTGCCTCGAAGTCGGGAGCGATCATGCCTATCGTGATCCGGTCGGGCGGCCCGGAATGCGTTAACTGTTCAGCGCTCATCATGGTTATCATAATGCTATTAGGCTTATAATATATTAAACTTAAAGGGCCAGACGGCGCGGATACAACAGATCGCTCTCAGTCGGTCTCGCGCGCAGACAGAGCTTAGCGACGAATTTCACGGGCATGGGCTGTTGTACTCGGCTTTTGTTTTGGGCTCTCACAAAACATGAACCCCACTCAAGACCGCCAAGTACGTCAAGCTCGCCAAGGTTTTTACAGCCCGCCAGGTACGCCAAGCGGCCAAGCACGCCAAGGATGATTAATAAAATAGCTTCGAAGTATGCCTTTTGTTTAAAAGTCTTGGCGGTCTTGGCTCCTTGGCGTGTCTGGCGGGCTGTAAACGTTTTGGCATGCTTCGTGGACTTGGCGGGCTTAAGTGTCATAGCCCGGCCTTGTGCGCGAGTTCGCAGCATACGGCGATTTCGCGTCCCATTTTTCACCTCTGTCACAAAGATTATCTGGCTACGGCACGTTTTATTCCCGATGATCCACGTCGCGTTCGATAAGGGTACGCTGCTCGTCCGAGGCAACACGGCCGTACCTGATGCCCGATACGATGCGAGAGCTGGCGCTTACAGGGCTCTTGCATTGCATTACCGGAACATCAAGGCTTACCTCGACGCATCCGGCTTCGCGTATCGCGACGACGTAATGGATTACGTGCCCTGTCCGGAAATGAAGTTGAAAACGGTGTTACGCGACTACCAGGAGAAAGCGATCTCGGCCTGGCAGCGAGCCGGGAAACATGGCGTGGTCGTGCTGCCGACCGGGTCCGGCAAAACGCTCGTCGCGCTGAAGGCAATTTCCCTTTCGGCGCCGGCAATTGTGGTCGTGCCGACGCTGGACCTTTTAGCGCAGTGGAAAGCCCGTGTCGAGGAAGAGTTCGGGGTCACGGCGGGCGTCTACAGC
>JAEZKS010000093.1 GCA_023436075.1 Methanobacteriota archaeon | reverse complement strand
TTTAAAAGATACTAATTTGCCCGGCCGTTGGTCTTTGGGTAAAAGTGGTCAACGGCCAGGATGATACATTGGAATTGAATAGTTTTAGCCACGGCTATGGGCAAATAACTTACCATATGGTGTTTGTCCCTAAGTACCGGCGGAATATATTCTATGGTATGGTAAAAGAGGACTGCGAAAAGGTGATCCACGATATTTGTGGGAGGCATGGTTACAAGGTGATCAGTTTGCATGTTGCCCCGGACCATGTGCACTTGTTCATAGAGTTTCCTCCGTCGGTTCCTCTTAGCAGTGTTGTGAAACAGCTTAAAGGCGAGAGTGCAGTGAGATTGTTCCGCATGCACCCGGAGTTGAAGAAGAAGCTTTGGGGCGGCCATTTGTGGACTGCTGGCAAATTCTATCGCAGCGTCGGCAACGTGACCGCGGACACGATCAAGCACTACATAAACGAATCACAACTATTGCCAGAACCGGAAGACGAGAAACAGACTAGTTTACGGCACTTCTATTAGGGCGTCCTAGTGCGGCCCCCTTACATACCCCAGGTTAAAACCCGGGGTGGGGCCGCACCTATGTTGATTTTTGGGCTAATTTTTCGGGTCAGAATAATTTTCTCTGCTGCCCTTTCTCCCGCTTTTCTTTCAGCACGCCATTCAGGTCGTCCATTGGCACTACCAGCCCGTCAGCCCGGTAGAAAATGGAATTGATGAACCACTTGCGCATGAATGCGTACAAGTCTTCGCCCTTCAGCCCGGAAATGCCGCTCTCGCGTAGTACCGCTTGGTTCAGCGGCGGCAGCCTTTTCAGGTATTCGCTCTCCTTCTCCATGACGAAACCTTCGCCGCTCTCCCTGAAGATGCCCACGTAGGACGGCAGCCACTTCGGCTCTTTCTGCTTCTCGCCCAGCACAAGCCAGACGTAGTCTCCGAGCATCGCATAGTGCGGCAACTGTTCGAGGAAGCGGTTCACGTCATCGTGGTCGCTCTTGAACTCCAGCAGGTGCAAGCCCTGCTTCAGCTTCGTGCCCTGTGCGAAGCATTGCTCTGTATTAAGCTGCTTGATCAAATGTTCGCAGCGCTGTTCGACGGCATTACAGCTCACGCGTTTTTTCATGGCCCGCTTATCGGCGAGCATGGCATTGAACTCTCTTTCGGGGATGACTTCTCCGGTGGCCTTGTCCTTGAATCCGGACAGCAGACACTGGTCGTCGTATACAGTCTCGTAATTCGACAAAAACGTCTTTTTCCGGTCGGCACAGGTGCCGTCGAGCAGGTACCTGTTGCACGCCCGCACGGCGCTGACCGGTAGCGCCTCGCACAACCCCTCGAAGGCGCAGTCCTCCGGGACGTACACGGCCAGGTCGAACATGCCAAATCGTGCCTCCTCCAGCACGTACGGCGTCTCTTTCAACAGCAGCTCCTTCATCCGGCGCTTGAGGACGTCTTCGACGGTCATGGCAACTCCTGAAATACGGACGGTAAAAGATGACTGACGGATGCTCAAATACTTTTTCAGGCATCCGTGATTTTGATCAGGAGTTTTCCTGTCACGAGATAGGCAATGATTAGGAATATGTCGGTGGCGACAGCCATGACTACGGCGCCTTTATAATCGCTGGTAACCAGATAGACGAAGACGGACAGCCCGATGAAGACGACTATCGTCTGGGCCAGGAGCCATTTTAGGTTATCCGATTTTTTCTTTCCGGTCGCTTTGGGCTCGCTGTTCATCGAATCGATACCTCATCTAACGGATATCCGTCCGCATGAAGGCGACATAAGCGATCCCGAAAGCAGCACCGATCTCGATCATCAGGGCAAGCACCCTCGTCCAGATCCCTGCCAGCGCATCAGGCAGCGGCTTATTTCCATTGTCATCGAATGACGTGTCTATCCCTGAATATGTATAATACAATGTATCAGGTTTCGATAGGATCGCTCCTGAAATGGCACCGCCACCGTTGCCAAGCATGCCGCCGAAATCATTGATCGGGGATATCGTGGTAAGAATATCGGACACCTGTCTGGTGATCGTCGATTGTCTATTCCAGTATGCCGCACTTTCCTCGTAGCCTTGTGACGTTCCGTTTCCGACAAACAGGTGGTAATCTATGGCAGACGGCGCCGGTCCTGCGATGGCAGTGGCTATCGGGCCAGAAATCTCTATTGCCATAAGCGAAAAAAGCGCCAGCAGGAGAATGGCGCCTACCGTAGTCACGGCGGACATTGCGGTGTTACGTGTAATTGTCGACAGCATCATGGCGATGGCAAAGAAGACCATGCAGTAGAGCAGTACAGCCACGAAAAACAGGGCGATCCTGATCAGGTCTTCCAGGCTCGGGATGATACCCATTATCAGTACGACGGCGACTGTGATACTGAAGGCGGCGCCTGTGGCGACAGCCAGAACGGCTATGGCGCCGATCGTCTTGCCGTTGATGATGGCATCCCTGTAGGTGGGGCTGGAGGCAAGGAACTTCAGCGACCCCTCGTCCTTTTCTCTCGATATCTGATCGAAGCCCATAGCTACGCCCAGGATCATGCCCATGTAGGTGAATAGCCAGATCATGCTCTGGAACACCTCCAGTATGGACGGCATAGCAGGGTTCAGCGTCTGGTCGATCTGATCGTAAATCCACTGGTAGTTCTCAGGCGGCTCTCCCTGGGCCTCCGCGTCCTCGATCGTTTGCTGGTAGTTGTCTATTGCCTGCTGTTTTGCCAGATAATCTGGATCGTGTTCCGGATTCTTGTATACGTCCAGCTTTTTGTTGTACGCATCCATACCC
>JAEZKS010000067.1 GCA_023436075.1 Methanobacteriota archaeon | reverse complement strand
CCCGTGGATGTGGAAAGTGTTCTTCGACCGGCAGGGGTCAGGTATCCTGATCAGCGAATACAGGCAGTCCAGGCATTTGATCTGCTCCGCATCCAGGTCTGCGTCAGCGATGACCAGCCCGACGCTGATGGCAAAATCGTCGTGGCATGGGGCGTGCCGGTCGAACCTGCCGAGGCCGGTGGTCTCGGTATCGATGACTCCGAAGATTACCATGCCATGACACCAGCCGGTTAGTGTATAATGCTTATACGCACAACAGATAAAACATTAACCGCTCGGATGGCCTGCTCTCACAGAGCCGCAAGCATAGTCTTTCCTGAACGGTTTGTTCAGGCTGTCCCGTGATATAACACGAAGTCCACTAAGTCCGCACAGTACATCAGGTTTTTTAGAAACAGG
This sequence comes from Methanobacteriota archaeon, assembly GCA_023436075.1. GTDB lineage: Archaea > Halobacteriota > Methanocellia > Methanocellales > Methanocellaceae > Methanocella_A. The sequence goes on along the minus strand of JAEZKS010000067.1, from coordinate 3,606 downwards.
CTAAGTCCGGTCTTCCCGGTTTTATATGAGTTTCGTGTACTCTGTGGACTTGGTGGACTTCGTGTTGAACCACTCCTGACGTAACCTGCATTTATACCAAAGACTATATTCCCGGCGTCGCTGAAACCCGGTCACAACCTATTTCTTGCTATGCAATAGTATGGTGATCTGCATGGCACCAAAGGTCAGCGCAGCGCAGGACGCCTACTTCAAGTCGCTATCCGCAGGTCTGGACGAATGCATGGCCATCGCAGCGAAGGCCAGGAAGCTGGGCTTCGACCCCTCTACTGAAGTCGAGGTGCCCACCGCAGCGGACCTGGCAGACCGGGTAGAGGTGCTCATGGGCGTCCCAGGACTGGCCGCCCACATCCGCCACTGCGAGCAGAAGATGTCGCGCGAAGAGGCTTCGCTGCAGGTGGCCGCCGACATCGCCTCCGGCGTCGTCGGCGATTTCGAGGACCGGGTAGAAGCCATCCAGTGCGCCATCCGTACGGCGGTCGCCGTCATCACCGAGGGCGTCGTGGCGGCGCCGCTCGAAGGCATCTCCCAGGTGTCGCTGGGCAAGAACGATGACGGCACCGAGTACATCAAGGTATATTTCGCCGGGCCCATCCGCAGCGCGGGCGGCACGGCAGAAGCGCTGGCCGTCCTGGCCGCAGACTACGTCCGGCGCAAGTGCAGCCTCGCGCCGTACCGGCCCCGGGACAACGAGATCGAGCGTTACGTCGAGGAGATCCAGCTGTACAAGACCACGGCCGGCCTGCAGTACTCGCCGTCGGACGACGAGATCCGGCTGATCGTGAAGAACCTGCCCGTCTGCGTGGACGGCGAGCCGACGGAGGATGCCGAGGTGCAGGGCTACCGCGACCTGGAGCGGGTGGAGACCAACCGCGTCAGGGGTGGCATCGCGCTGGTCATTGCGGAGGGCATGATCCTCAAGGCGCCCAAGGTGAAGAAGCACGTCGACAAACTCAAGTTCGACGGCTGGGAGTTTCTGGACAAGATCATCGCAGGCTCGAAGCCGGCCAAGTCCGACGACGGCGAGGAGAACAAGGTCAAGCCGAAGGACAAGTACCTGATCGACCTGATTGCCGGCCGGCCAGTGTTCGGTCATCCCTCTCGGGCCGGCGGGTTCCGGCTCCGCTACGGCCGGTCGCGGAATACGGGCTTCGCAACGGCGGGCATCCACCCGGCGTCCATGGTGATCATGGACGACTTCATCGCAACGGGTACCCAGCTGAAAGTCGAGCGTCCGGGCAAGGCCGCTGCAATGGTGCCGGTCGACAGCCTGGACGGTCCGACCGTCAGGCTGATCAACGGCGACGTAGTCCGGATCAACAGCGAGGCCCAGGCCAGGAAGCTCCGGCCGGACGTCTCGGAGATACTGGACAACGGCGAGATCATCATCAACTTCGGGGACTTCCTGGAGAATAATCACACCCTGGTGCCATCGCCCTACGTGATCGAGTGGTGGGAGCAGGAGGTGCTGGAGAAGGTACAGCCCCTGCCAGAGGTCAGGACGCCGGAAGACGCCTTCGCGGTTTCCGAGAAGTACGGCGTTCCCCTGCACCCGGACTATACCTACATGTGGATGGACCTCAAGACCGACGACGTGATCTCCCTTGCCAGGTACGTCAGCGGAAGCGGCCGGGTCGAGAACGGCGAGCTGAAGCTCCCGCTCGAGCCGTCATCCAAACGTTCCCTCGAGATCCTGCTCATACCTCACAAAGTCCGGGAAAATGTCGTGACCATACTGGCGCCGGAGACCTTTGTGCTCCTGCGGTGCCTCGGCCTCAACCCCGACCTCTCCGTGAAGAACAAGGACGGCTACGCCGGCCTGGACCACCACGCGTGGAAGGCGGTCTCGGCCCTGAGCGGCGTCACGGTGATGGACCGCGCCCCGATGCGGATCGGCGCCCGCATGGGCCGCCCGGAGAAAAGCAAGCTGCGGGAGATGAAACCGCCCGTGCACGTGCTGTTCCCCGTGGGCGAGGCCGGCGGCATCCACCGGTCGCTGCAGGACGCCAGCGCCTACAGCAAGTCGATGAACGATAAGATCGGCGAGATCATCGTCGAGATCGGCCAGCGCAAGTGCCCGCAGTGCGGAAAGCGGACCTTCGCGAACCTGTGCGCGTGCGGCGCCCATACGGTGCCGATTTATGGGTGTGCCGAGTGCAACATCTGGGGCATCACCACCGGCGTGTGCCCGAAGTGCCATAAGCCGGCCACGGCCAACTCCGCGCAAAAGATCGACATGAAAAGCATCTACGCCACGGCGCTGAAGCGCCTCGGGGAGCGGGACAACTTCGACTCGCTGAAGGGCGTTCAGGGGCTCATCTCGAAGGAGAAGACTCCTGAGCCGCTGGAAAAGGGCATCCTGCGGGCGAAGCACCAGGTCTTCATGTTCAAGGATGGCACGATCCGATACGACATGAGCGACGTGCCGCTGACGCACTTCATCCCCCGGGAAATCGGCCTGACCGTGGATAGCGCCCGTGCGCTGGGCTACGATCACGATGTCTACGGCAAGCCGCTCGAATCGCCGGAGCAGGTTGTCGAGCTGAAGGTGCAGGACATCATCCTGTCCCACGACGGCTCGGACTACCTGATTAAAGTCTGCGCCTTTCTGGATGACCTGCTGGAGAAGTTCTACGGCCTGCCGCGCTACTACAACGTCACGAAGGAGAGTGACCTGATCGGCCAGCTTGTGATTGGCCTGGCGCCGCACACGTCGGCCGGCGTGCTGGGACGCATCATCGGCTTCTGCAGCGCATCCGCCGGTTACGCTCACCCGTTCTTTCACGCGGCCAAGCGGCGCAACTGTGACGGCGATGAGGACTGCGTCATGTTGCTCATGGACGGCCTGCTCAACTTTTCGCGGTCGTACTTACCCGACCGCCGTGGCGGCCTCATGGACGCGCCGCTGGCGCTGACCATGCGCATCGACCCGAAAGAGATCGACAAGGAGTCCCATAACATCGACGTCATGGCCCGGTACCCGCTCGAGTTCTACCGCGCCACGCGGGAGCTCAAGTCACCCAAGGACCTGGAGAAGGCTATCGATCTGGTCTCCAAGAGGCTGGGCAAACCGGAGCAGTACGAAGGCTTCATGTTCACGCTGGGCACGAGCGACATCGCCGCCGGCCCGGCCAACTCGGCGTACAAAACCTTAGGCAGCATGGAAGATAAGCTGAAGGCACAGTTGCAGCTCGCCCGTCGCCTGAGGGCCGTGGACGAGCGCGACGTAGCCGAGCGGGTGATAAACTCCCACTTCCTGCCCGACCTGATCGGCAACCTGCGAGCTTTCTCCACCCAGCAGATGCGCTGTGTCAAGTGCGGTGCCCGCTACCGCCGCCCGCCCCTGACCGGAACCTGCCCGAAATGCGGAGGCGGCCGGGTGATTCTGACGGTGCATGAAGGCGCGGTGACCAAGTATATGGACGTCTCCCTCAGCATTGCAAAGGAGTACGGCGTGCCCGCTTACACTATCCAGAGGCTGGAATTGCTGAGCCTTTCCATCAAAAGCCTTTTTGAAAGCGATAAGAGCAAGCAGATGGGGCTCTCTGACTTCATGTGATTGATGAAAACCGTCAGCAATCGTCACGT
>JAEZKS010000037.1 GCA_023436075.1 Methanobacteriota archaeon | reverse complement strand
ATGCCATCACGGCGGATCATGGCAAACAATTAAATCCTTGACGACGGTCGACGAATCAACGAATTATAATAACCGTTATTAACCAGGACGCTAATGAAGGATACGCTTATTGGAGTAGACTGTTATGCGATCCGGTCCGGAAACAAGTATGACCATTTTGAGATACCGACAAATAGCCTTCTGTATAACATCGATGCTTTTCATGCTGCTCATCTCATCGCTTCTGGCACTGCCGACGGTGGCAGCCGCTCCGGATATCGAATGGAACAGGACCTACGAGGGAAATGGCTATTCCATAATCGCCATCGACGACGGCTTCGTCATCACGGGCAGCGGAAGTGGTGGTAACAGTGGCAGTGACGTATGGCTGGCTAAAACGGACCTCGACGGCAACCTGGTCTGGAGTAAACACTACGGCGGGGCATCCACGGAAATCGGGTGGTCAGTGGCCGCATGCGGCGACGGTTACGTCGTTGTCGGTTACACTACGTCATTTGGAGAGCACGGGGATATCTACCTGGTCAGGACCGACCTGAACGGGAACATGCTCTGGAATAAGACCTATGGAGAATCGAAGCTCGACTGCGGATATGACGTGGCGGTCGTAAGCGACGGCTATATCCTCACAGGGTATGTCAACTGGGATGACACTCACGGAGATATCTTCCTCCTCAAGACCGATCTAGACGGTAACGTCGTCTGGAATAAACACTACGACAGGCCCGGGGGAGAAGGGAAATCTATCGTCGTCACAAGCGACGGATACGTCGTCGGCGGCTCTCGGGATCTAAACGCTCAGAAAAGCAGGGAATTTTACCTGCTGAAGACGGATTTTAGCGGTAACATCATCTGGGAAAATACCTACGGCGATGTCAGGGAGGACACTTGTTATGGCATGGCCGCGACCAATGACGGTTACCTGATGACCGGAAGAACCCGGTTGATAGGGTACGGAGACCCTGATCCCAATATATATGACATACTGCTGGTAAAAACCGACTTAAACGGCAATCAGCTCTGGACTAAAGCCCTGGGCACATCCGACATCGATCAGGGCGAATCAGTGGTCGTTGCGAGTGACGGCTACATCATTGCCGGCGAGACGTTACCGCGTAGCAATATGAACGACATCCACCTGTACCTGGTCAAGACGGACTTCGATGGCAACGTAATGTGGGAAAAGACGACGGCCGGGAACAATTATCGGTATGGCTATTCGGAGGCATATCGTAATGGCGCATGTTATATCACCGGTACTTATGGCGGCTCCGACCAGACTTACCTGGTTAAAATATCTTCTGACGCTCCTGCCCAGACAACCGAGTCGACAGTGACTCCAATAGCGTCGATTGTGCCAACGGCTACCGTGACCCCTGCACCATCGCTGAACAGTACGCCATCGGTAACCCCCGTACCGACGATTACCGGTACGCAGGCACCGCCAGTGACGCCTACGTCCTCACCGACACCAGGCTCATTGCAAGCTACGCCGACACCTGTGATTGACGGCATATACGCAGTACTGGTATTCGGTATCGTTACACTTTACCTGATAGCGGGGTATAGAAAGAATAGACGAAGATAGCTTCGTTCGACATTTTTATTAACGGCCTCGTACGGTCCTTTCATACAAGATTACGTTAGGTTGGCCGCAGTTATATCCCTGAACGCGTGATGACAGGCATCTTGAAACCACAGGAGCAGACGAACGTATTCGTTTCGTTGTCCAGTGCCATTATCGCCTTACATTTCGGGCATTTCTTGCATTCTACGAACGATTCCGGAACGTGCCTGAACGGAGGAGGAATGAACATGTCTCTGACCCTGTTTGATATGAATGATCTGGGAACTTAAAGGTTTACCCTTCGTTCGTATAATACTGGTCTTCCTCGCCAAGAAAAGAAACCATGGCATCCGCGAGCGCCTCTCCCTTCTCGACGGGCACCGCATGACCGCAGTTCCTGAGATAGATCACGTCCGCGTACTTGATCAGGATGGAGAACTTCTGGGCATCCACAGGGGGCACGATTTTGTCTTCCTCGCCCCAGACGATGAGCGTGGGCGCGGCGATCGTCTCCAGCATGTCAGAGAAAGCGAGGTCGGGCTTCGCCAGGTACTGTGTGTTGCGCAGTACTGCCCTCCGATGCTCCGGGCTCTTCATGCTCTCCCATACAGCATCAGTCATCGCCGGCGTCAGCTTGCTCTTGTCGTAGAACATATCCTCCATCGATTGTCGGAACAGGTCTTTGTTGTGAGACAGGAGCCAGAAGTTCGCGTCCATGAATCGCGAAGGCTTCACGAACTCGCCCTGTGGCGGTGTCAGCCCCGCGGGTGCGACGAGCACCAGCTTCGAGACCTTGTCCGGGTGAGAGGCCGCCAGCGTGGCCGCGACGGCGCCGCCCATCGATACGCCGGCGACAGCAGCCGGCTCCAGCTTCAGTTCGTGCATTAGCTTGTTCAGCAGCTCCGCGTAGAGCGGTACGCTGTATGGTATGTCCGGCTTGTCCGAGCATCCGAACCCGGGCAGGTCGACAGCATACACTGTATGGTACCCGGAAATTTCGGCGATGACGTCATCCCACGCCCGGCGACCGATGCCTGTGCCGTGGACTAATAAAATAACGTCGCCCTTGCCTTCAACCTCATAACAGACATTGATACCGTCGACTCCTATCGTCTCGACCATAATAAGCCAACCATCCCTTAAACAGATGATAGGAAAGCAGAGGCTATAAACGTTGTTCTCTTCCGGGAGCACGCGCAGCATGGCGCATGATAGTAGAAAAAGATTCCATGAATCCTGTCCTTGTTAAGGCATGCGCAGGCTATACCCTCGCCAAGGGCGCCAAGTCCGTGAAGCGCGCCAAGAACGATAAAAGTCAGGCTATGCGGTCCGATTATAAAAACTTGGCGCGCTTGAAGTCCTTGGCGCGCTTGGCGAGAAGATCGTACTGCAAGTGCACGAATACGGCAAGCCCACAGCGTAAATGAAAAGACTAAAATAAAGTAAGTTATCGGTCAGGTTTCTCGTCTGTGACGTCCCGGGTGATCACGTATCTTCTAACAGACTTATTGTCTTCCTTGATTTCGACGCGATGACTACGTATGCGGCGTCGGGAGCCATCCTTCCGGACGATCCAGTACTCCGTGGGACTGCCGTTGCCGTTGCCATCATGCCCGTCGGTCTCTGCTTGCAGACGCTCTTTCTCTTCAGGGGCGGCGAGCTTGATGTGCATATCGGGGGCTATCTCGTTCTCCTTGACGCCGAGGAGATCCAGCATTTCAGGAGTGGCAAACTTCACGCGTTCGTCCTCGATGACTGCCAGCGCATTCCGGAAGTCGTCGGAGAAGTGTCGATACAGTGCCTCAGCCTCGGCCCGCTCTCGCTCCGCCTTGCGAACTTCGGCGATATCGATGAGTATCAGGATATTGTATTGTTTGCCGTCGATGACAATGCGATTGCCCGATATCAAGCCTGACGCCTTATCGCCCGACTTCTTCCCGAACTCGATCGCGAGATTTTCGACCTGCCCGGCATTATTGTTCCCGACCGTGACGGAGACGAGTGAATTATCAGTGAGAATGCCGAGCTCGATCGGCGTCCTGCCGATCATTTCTTCCCGGGTGAAGCCAGTGAGCCGACAGAACCTGTCATTGACTTCGATGATCCGCCCGTCCTCGATGACAGATACCAGTGCAGGCGAAGGAATGAAACTGAACGTGTTCGCCAGCCAGTCTTCTGACTTGCGGACGACCTCTTCTGCTCGTTTCCGCTCGGAGATGTCCCGGATGATGGCAGTGAAAAACGACTGGTTTTTCTCTTTCCAGCCGGACAGGGAGATCTCTACAGGAAATGTGCTGCCATCCTTACGCAATCCGTCATACTGCATGACCGCGTCCCGAGGGAGGGACTTGCCGCTGGCATTGTATACTTCCATCGCACGCGCGAAGGATGCATGATGCACGGGTTGCAAGATCATCCAGACCGGCTTTCCGATGGCCTCGTATTTCGAGTGGCCGAATATGCGCTCGGCGGCCTTGTTCCAGAAAATGATCGTGGCTGTTTCGTTAATGGAGACGATGGCGTCCAGCGCCGAATTGGTCACGTTGAAGAAGCGCTCCTCGCTGACCTTCAGCGCCTCTTCGACCAGCTTTCGCTCGGTGACGTCCTGAAGCGTGCCGAACATCTTTATGACCTTGCCACTATTGTCCCGTGTGAATTCAGCCTCGTTGCGGACACATCGTATCGTTCCGTCTGGCCGTGCGATGCGGAAGTCGAAACTCGCGTGTTTCCACTCCGGCGGGATGTTCCGGAACTGCCTGACGAGGTCGGGTTGGTCATCAGGCACGATACAGTTGTAAAATAGCTGAGGACTGCTCTGCTGGCCATCGCTGATGATTCCCAGAATGCGCCAGACCTCGCTGGACCAACGCAGGGTATTAGCCTCCCGATCCAGCTCCCAGTCGCCAACGTGTGCGATCGCCTGAGCCTTAGCTAGGACAGACTCACTCACGAGCAGCGCCTTTTCGGCCTTCCGCTTCTCGCTGACGTCACGGAACACAAAGGCAACGCCGATGGCATCTCCTTTCGTGTCCTTGATTGGCGAGACGCTGCTGTCGATCGGCACTTCCTGGCCGGTGCAGGAAACCAACATCGTGCGCCCGCTATAGGATACCGGGCAGTTACGCTGGAGCGCATCGCGGACCTGGCCGGTGACCGGGACGCGGGTATCCTCTTCCACGATGTTCAACACCTCTGAGATATCCATATTCATCACGTCGGCGGACTTCCATCCGGTCATGGCCTCGGCCGCCGGGTTCATGAGGGTGATCCGTGCGTCCACGTCAGTGGTGATCACTGCGTCACCGATGCTGTTCAGAGTGGTTTCCATCCAGCGCCGCGTCCGGTTCAGCTTGTCGTCAAGCGCGTGCTTGTAGAGCGCCATCTCGATGGTCGTCCGCAGCTCACGCTCGTCGAACGGCTTGAGTATGTAGCCAAACGGCTCGGTGATCTTGGCGCGCTGGAGCGTGGTAAAATCAGAGTTAGCCGTAAGATAGATGATCGGGATGTTCAACTGCCGCTTGATCTGGTCTGCGGCCTCGATGCCGTCTATCTTTCCCTTCAGACCGATGTCCATGAGGATAATGTCGGGACAGGTCTCCTTCGCCTTGGTGACGGCGTCTTCCCCATAGGATGCGCTGCCGACGAGAACATAGCCTAACGTATTCAGTCGGTTCTTCAGGTCGAGCAAGACGATAGCCTCGTCCTCTACGACCAGCACACGCTCCTTCATCACTATCGCCGTGATCTTTTTACGCTAATAGGTTAAATTCTTAATCGTGCAGAATAAATATTACCATTTAGTAATCTATAGACCTAAATAAGAATTTATATAGCTTATTATCACAAATTAATAATTAATTCTAATAATATTGCACCCGCGGACAAATGCCAGGGCATAGAAAGATATAGCCTGCCATGCAAAAGATTTTAGCAATCGAATGATGAACTAGATGAGCGCGTGTCCGGCGGACCCGGCCTATGGGCCCCGGTGCGGAGGAGAGAACAACTATGAGCACGCTGACCGAGACTGCTGAGAAGATCAAGAACATGGAGATCAGAGGCGCCGGCCGGATCGCCCGTGCAGCCGCACTGGCATTGAAGGCGGAGGCACAGTCCGTAAGAACGGAAAACATCGAAGAATTCAATGTCAGGATGAAGCAAGCGTTCCACACCCTGTATATCACCCGGCCAACTGCGGTATCGCTGCCGAACGCGCTACGGATTGTAATGAAATACGAGGCAGAGAACGTGGAAGACGCCCGCAGGCAGATCATCGACAACGCGGACCGGTTCGTCGCCGACTCTGAAAACGCCGTGAAGCTCATCGGCGAGATCGGTGCCCGGCGCATCCGGGACGGGGACACAATCATGACACACTGCAACTCGTCTGCCGCCGCATCCATCCTGACCACCGCATTTCGCCAGGGCAAGCACATCAACGTGATCGCCACTGAAACACGCCCCCGGATGCAGGGGCACATCACCGTCGACTGGATGCAGAAGGCGGGCATCCCCACGACGCTCATCCTGGACTCTGCCGTACGCTACTTCATGAAGAAAGTGGACACAGTAGTAGTCGGCGCGGATGCCATCACAGTTAACGGCAACCTGATCAACAAAGTCGGCACATCCCAGCTTGCATTGGCCGCCCACGAGGCCCGAGTACCCTTCATGGTGGCGGCCGAGACCTACAAGTTCAGCCCGAGGACGCTGCTGGGCGAGCTGGTCGAGATAGAAGAACGCGACCCCTCCGAGGTGCTGTCCGGAGAGAAACGGAAACAATGGCCGAACCTGAAGGTCCGGAACCCGGCCTTCGACGTCACCCCGCACCAGTACATCGATCTCATCTGTACCGAGACCGGCGCCATACCCCCGGAGATGGCCTTCTGGGTGATCACCGAGAAGCTGGGCTGGGAGATCGAGGAATCGAGCGAAGACCTGCGTGGAGGAAACTGACATGCCTGCAATGCGCATAGACTACGTTCACCTGCTAGATAACGAGATCAAGCACTATACGAACCTCGACGAGTTGACCGAGGTCTGTTACCCGACGGGCTGCGTAGACATGACCAAGAAAGAGATCCTGACGAAGCTGTGCGAGATCGAGTTCAAAATGACGGGCACCTGGAACCACGAGTTCCTCGACGACCTGGAGAAGAACTGGCACAAGCTGGACTCTGCCGGGCTCGCAAAGGTGCTCGTGGCCAGGCTTCAGGAGGTCTACGACTGGGACGAGAGCGTCTATTTCCGTCTACTTGGAGACTGAAAGTGCAGGACGCAGGGCCTGTTTATAATTGCCCGGCGCGGAACACCTCTGCGCCCGTCTGCGTGCCTGTGAAAAACTTGTCAGTTCGGCTGCATTGCATCCGGGCCGCCTCGCGCGCACGTGACCTGACCTCGGGCTCTCGTATATGAGCCCGGATAGGGAATGCGACGATTGTCGGCCGATTTTCATACTCTTATCGATAAAAATGGCTCTGTTTCATAGGACTATAATATACTATCTTTAGCTACGAAACCCGAGTTTCGTATCACATCTGACTTCGTATAGCGTATGCTGTACTCGGGCACGGAGACCGCCTCAGTCGATATCGTTTCCCAGCGCTCTCCCGGCGCCAGCACGATCCGGGAGCCGTTGTAGGTCAGCGTCACAGTGCCATCCGGCGATAGATCATTGACGACAATGCCACCTGTTTCCGAAGGCAGCTCGTAAATGCCATAGGCTTCTCCGTCGGTACCGCTGCCAGCATCCTGGGAAAGGCTCTCCTTGACTCCCAGCACGATGCGCAGACTGTCATTTGCTTCCAGGCCACTTCCCCCCAGCAGCCGAGTTGCGGCATCGTACTGGTAGTTCGGCCCATCGAGCTCTATCGCGGAGTACGTGCCGTTGACCAGGCGGCCCCGAGTCTGTTTCGCATGCTCGATGAGCACGACGGACCCGTCTCCAGGCGCCGGGGAGGTGAAGTTTTCGACGACCAGACAAAACAACGGCACACCGACCGCGACAACTATAAGCGCAACGGCAATCATCCACTTCTTCATAGCTATTGTCTGACGTTTCATCAATGTAGAATAAATAGCTCTCCGCTGGAATATCCCATTTAAAATTGCCCAGCAAGCACAAAATATACAAAAATATGTATAAAAACCAATTTTATAAGCGATACAAGCCCTATCAATGATTACATGAATAAATTACGATAAAGTTCATGCCCATATCTTTGACATAACGTCGAGTACGTCAGGAATAGTTTAGCGCCAGATCCACATAGTATACGAACATCGATAAAAATGGGCTCGTCAAGAAATGACTAAAAAGGACTATTCGAGGACAGTATGCCGCTTCTTCAGGGCCGCCTCGTCCACGCCTTTGACGACCATCAGCTTAGCGATGAAACTATCCAGGAAAACGGCTGCCGTAAGCTCGAACAGCGTCCCCATGGGTGTCAGTGACTTATGGTTGCCGCTGAGCTGCCGTTCCATGTACTCCTTGCTGTGATCGTGTCGGCTCTTGCTGTCCACGATGACCACGAGGTCTGATATCCGCCCGAGCTGGGAGTCCTTGTTCGTGGTAACGGTGATCAGCGCCACGTTGAGCTTCTTGCAGATCTCGCCGAACTCGGAGATCGTCCTCGTGTTGCCGGAGCCAGAAATGGCCACGACCACGTCGCCTGCCGCCACTGCAGGGGTGACAATCTCGCCCACGACGTAGACCTGATACCCAATATGCATCAGGCGCATGGCGAACGACTTTGCAACCAGACCGCTGCGACCCGCGCCCATGATGAAGATGCGATTCGCTCCGTTCAGCATCCGAGCGAACTCTTCAACGGAAGCAATATCGAGAGACCTCGATACGGACAGCAGGTGGTAGGCGATCGTTTCCATGGTGTCGGCGACCGCCGCATCGGAAGCGGTCTCGACGGCTTTTTCGGTCTTCATGCGGGCATCGGCATCGGGCGACATCAACATCTCCTCAGTTGGGACTTAGATGGTTGTGTCAGTATTCGATGAACTACTAAATAAAAGTTATGAGCCCTATAGCGCTTATCCTGTTATTGATCTGAGTCCAGGCCATTTGGTTTTCAGGACACGAAGTGCAACTTCGTGTCCTGAACTGGCACATTCGAACTATAAAAACATCCTCGTATACGATGCTCAATCGTCCTTATTGGCCTATGACCTGCAGCTTCCAGTCCGGCCCGGAGCCAAGCTCCTCGTAAAACTGCTCGACCTTGGACTCGTTGCCGTCCCAGAGGATGGATATGTCAGCGTCGCCCGACTTGAGCCGATCCAGGACGTTGATGGCCAGGCGGCGCAGCGCTTTCTTGCGCGAGAATGGCACGTTGAAAATAGTCTTGTAGCCGCCGTCCGACTTGGAATAGGAAATGACGATGTAGTCATCCTGCCGGAACTTGTTGATTTCCTCGTACTGGCAGAGCGTCTCGTACTCGTACACTACGGTAGAGTCGACCTTAGAGAGCGAGAGAAGCAAAAGCGCCAGCACATCGCGATCGACGCCCTGTTTCATGCTCACCGAGACCTTGCCTGACGTACAGGCGATCCTTGCCGTCTTATCATGTCGCTCGATAATGTAGAGCGTCGTGTCGGCCTTTTCGACGTCAGGCGGTGGTATGATATCTCCTCTGGTCAGCCGTTGTTATACTTGACCATCAGCAGGCTCAGTTTACGGCGCGTTTCGACCGGGATCGCGTCGGGGCTCGTCGCGATGGCGCCGAATAGCGCACTGCTGCAGCCACATGACGGCTTCGATGGGATGCGTTCGATGGCACGGAGCAGGATGTCCTGCAC
>JAEZKS010000025.1 GCA_023436075.1 Methanobacteriota archaeon | reverse complement strand
CGTTTACAGCTCGCCAGGCACGCCAAGGGGCCAAGCACGCCAAGACTTTTTTAACAAAAGGCATACTGGAGCATCTTATTTTAATCGCCCTTGGCGTGCCTGGCGAGCTGTAAAGTCATAGCGCCCTTGAAGCCCTTGTCGATCTTGGCGAGAAGATCGTGCAACGCAGAGCCCTAACAAGTGTAAAACGGCCAGGGTCCCGGGCATGGCATGCGACGATTGCCGACCGTCATCAGCCGCCAATAGCGTCTTTTACCGGGGCATCGGTATCTAGCGGTTTCCGTGGCCGTCGGAGCCACATGAGCAGGCCGACGATCAGGAGGATTATCACAATGCCCGCGAGTGTGGTCGACAATGGGCTATGTGCATATTCCACCACCATGCCGGTCAGCCATGCAGCGACGCCCGACGAGCCATGAACGGCTGCCTGGACGACTCCGTCCGGCGGAGGCGACGGCGTGGCGGTCTGTGCCCGGGCGCAGGCGGTTGAAAAGAGCAGCATCGCCACGACCGGCGTTCCAGCCAGGATTCCCTTGATAGCGCATCGTCTCATGACCATCCCTTGCCTGTGCTTGTTCTATGTCGTGCTACCACTTGTACTTTTCAGTGAGCGAGATAAAACTTTTATACATCGAAGGCTGCGACGATCGGTCATTTTAGGACGGCCGTAGAAATATATTAATACTTAATCGGGTATACTTACCCAAAAGGGTATATGGTGATTAGCAGTGTTCTTAAAAAAATTAGATACCCCCCTCGGGATCACTTTTGACGACGTATTGCTCGTGCCCAGCCGTTCGTTTGTCGAGCCCGATCACACCGAAGTAAAGTCCAGGTTTTCGAAGAATATCAGCCTAAACATCCCTATCGTCAGCGCCGCTATGGACACGGTCACTGAGGCGGAGATGGCCATGGCCATGGCCCATGAGGGCGGCATCGGCGTCATCCACCGTAACATGTCCCGCGAGCGACAGATCGAGGAGGTCGCGAAGGTCAAGCGGGGCGAGGAGATCATCCACCGCGACGTGCTGACCGCGACGCCGGGTCAGACCATCGAGTCCGCATGGCGGATGATGTCTGAGCAGGGCGTCACCGGAATGCCGATCATCGAGGACGACAAGCTTGTCGGCATCATCAGCCGCAGGGACGTGAGGCCTATCGTCAAGCTGGAGCCCAACAGGAAGATCGCCGACGTCATGACGCGCAGCCTGGTCACCGCGGGCGAGAACGTCAAGGTCGAGGAGGCCATCGACATCATGTACGAGCACAAGGTCGAGCGGCTGCCGGTGGTCAACGATAAGGGCAGCCTGGTTGGCATCATCCTCATGCAGAACATCCTGGAGCGTCGCCAGTACCCCCACGCCAACCGCAATGGCAGCGACCAGTTGCGCGTCGCGGCGGCCGTCGGGCCGTTCGACATCGAGCGCGCCATCGCGCTGGACAAGGCTGGCGTGGACGCGCTCTGCGTCGACTGTGCTCATGCGCACAACATGCGCGTGGTCGAGTCGGCGAAGCGCATCAAGAAGATGGTCTCCGCCGACGTGGTGGTCGGCAACATCGCGACGAAGGAAGCTGCGGAGGAACTGGCGCCGTTCGCCGACGGCATCAAGGTCGGCGTCGGTCCGGGCTCGATCTGCACCACCCGCATCGTGGCCGGCGTGGGCGTGCCCCAGCTTACCGCCATCGCAGAAGCGGTGGACGTGGCGAGCAAGTACGATGTGCCCATCATCGCCGACGGCGGCATCCGCTTCTCTGGCGATGTAGCCAAGGCGATTGCCGCTGGCGCGGAGAGCGTCATGCTCGGCAACCTGATGGCAGGTACCAGAGAGGCGCCAGGAAGACTGATCACCATCAAAGGCCGAAGATACAAGCAATATCGTGGTATGGGCTCTCTAGGCGCTATGGCCGGCGGCGAGTGCTCTGACCGGTACTTCCAGGAGAACCGGCGGGAGCTGGGCAAGACCAAGTTCGTCCCGGAGGGCGTCGAGGGTGCAATCCCGTACCGGGGCACGACCAGCGATACGCTGTACCAGCTGATCGGCGGCCTGCATTCGGCCATGGGCTACTGCGGCGCCAATAATATCAAGGAAATGAGGGAGAACGCCCGGTTCATCAGGGTGACGCCGTCGGGGATGACCGAGAGCCACCCGCACGACATCCTGATCACGGACGAGGCGCCGAACTACCCGCTGTCGAACCGCTTATAATAAAGGGAACCGGCGCGGCTCTCGCGTCGGTCCTTTCGCGTTTCGGCGCGAAACGTCCGGTTTTTGCCGGGTCAAACGTTATTATCTCTTTTGTCGACCATGAGGCATCGTAGCAAATGACCACGGTCAGTGCTACCGGTAACATAGGAAACTCCCGTATATTGAAGGCATGGCAAAGCAGCGACTGATAATCGTGCAGATGGTGGCATTGAGAGCGACCCGGGATTATTAGAAACGTTTATATATTATAAATACTAACGTTACGTTAACGATATTATGGACACGTCATACTTGCTGGACATTCTGGGCAACGAGAATCGCAGGAACATACTGAACCTGCTCTCGTACCGTCCATGCTACGTGACTGAGATCTCTGAAGAGCTAAAAGTCTCCCCCAAGGCGATCATCGACCACCTGAAGATCCTGGAGGAAGCCGGGCTCGTCGAGAGCTTTCACGACCAGCATGGCCGCAAGTACTATCAGATCGCCAACAACGTCAGCATCGAAGTGTCCATCTCGCCGATCGCTTTCCAGATCCAGGTGAGCAAAGTGGAGACGGGCGCCGACGAGCAGAAAATGCTTCGCGACCGGTTCGGCGAGCATCAGGTCAGCGAGGATCTGGCAGGCAGGCTGAAGTACCTCTGCGAAGAGGCCAGGAAGCTCCATCAGACGAGCCTGGAGCTTCGGGAGACGCAGCGATCGGTCCAGAGCATGCTGTCGGAGGTCACCGGCATGTGCATCGAGATCATCAACGAGGTCGCCGCCGACCAGATCGAGGCGGAGATCCTCTACCTGCTCGTTCGGGGCCCCCTGAGCTTTGAGGAAATATCCACGAGGCTGAACATACCGGGGCCTGCTACGAGGACTGAGCTGGCCAGGCTCATGAAAAAGGGACTGGTGACATACGGATCAGGCCTCTGGAGCATCGCATAGACGGAACGAAGACATAGCGAGGTGAACGCGAACATGACAGACAACAAAAACGAAGTCACACTACGAGTACAAGAAGCATATCACAGAGACGTGGGCAGGGGAATAGCCCGCATAGACATGGAGACGATGCGGCACCTGGGCATGGTCAGCGGCGACATCATCGAGATCGAGGGCAAGGGAGCCACCGCTACCGCCGTCGTCTGGCCTGGCTACCCGAGCGAGGAAGGCAAAGGCGTCATTCTCATCGATGGCAACATCAGATCGAACGCGAGAGTCGGCATCGACGACCGCGTCAAAGTCCGCAAGATACAGGCGAAGCCCGCCGAGCGCATCACGCTCGCGCCCACCCAGCCCGTGCGCATCACAGGCGGAGAATATTATCTCCTGAAGCTGCTCGAAGGCCGGCCCATTTCCAAGGGCCAGACGATCCGCGTAGAGATGCTGGGCAGCCCCATGACCTTCGTGGTCACTGCGACAAGGCCGGCGGGCACAGTCATTGCCGACATGCGGACCGAGGTCTCGATCAGCGAGAAGCCGACAGAGGCAGGCAAGATCGAGAAAACCCCGCACATCTCCTATGAGGATATCGGCGGCCTGAGACGGGAGATCGGACTTGTCAGAGAGATGATCGAGCTGCCGCTGCGGCATCCCGAGATCTTCCAGAAGCTGGGCATCGAGCCGCCCAAGGGCGTGCTGCTGTTCGGCCCGCCCGGCACGGGAAAGACGATGATTGCCAAGGCCGTGGCCAGCGAAACTGATGCTCATTTCATCAACATCAGCGGCCCGGAGATCATGTCCAAGTACTATGGCGAGTCGGAGAAGCAGCTCCGCGACATCTTCAAGGAAGCCGAGGATAACGCGCCGTCGATCATATTCATCGACGAGATCGACTCCATCGCGCCGAAACGCGAAGAGGTCTCGGGCGAAGTCGAGCGCCGTGTCGTAGCCCAGCTACTGTCACTGATGGACGGCCTGCAGTCGAGGGGACAGGTCGTCGTAGTGGCTGCCACCAACCGTCCCAACGCCGTCGATCCGGCACTGCGCCGGGGCGGCAGGTTCGACCGTGAGATCGAGATTGGAGTACCTGACAAGACCGGCCGGCTGGAAATCCTGCACGTCCACACGAGGGGCATGCCGCTCGCCGATAACGTGAACCTGGAGCGCATCGCGGACATCACCCACGGCTTCGTGGGCGCCGATATCGCTGCCCTCTGTAAAGAGGCGGCCATGCATGCGCTGCGTATCATCCTGCCCACGATCAACATCGAGGAGGAGATCCCGCAGGAAGTGCTGGACAAGCTCCAGATCGCGGGCGACGACTTCATGGAGGCACTGAAGAACATCGAGCCGTCGGCGATGCGCGAGGTGTTCGTCGAGGTGCCGGACGTCCACTGGAGCGACGTGGGCGGCCTGGACAACGTGAAGCAGGAGCTGAAGGAGTCGGTCGAGTGGCCGCTGAAGTACAAGGACGTCTTCGCCGCCACGCATACCAACCCGCCCAAGGGCATCCTGCTGTTCGGCCCGCCCGGTACGGGCAAGACGCTGATCGCGAAGGCTGTCGCTAACGAGTCGGAGGCCAACTTCATCAGCATCAAGGGTCCCGAGGTGCTCTCTAAGTGGGTGGGCGAGTCGGAGAAGGCCGTACGGGAGACGTTCCGCAAGGCAAGGCAGAGCGCCCCGACGATCATCTTCTTCGATGAGATCGACGCGATCGCGCCAACCAGAGGTGGCGGATTCGGCGACTCGCATGTCACCGAGCGAGTGATCAGCCAGATGCTCACCGAGCTGGACGGCCTGGAGGAGCTGCATAACGTGGTCGTCATCGCGGCGACCAATCGGCCGGACATGGTGGACACCGCCCTGTTGCGGCCAGGCCGGCTGGACCGTCTGCTGTACATCCCCCCGCCCGACGAGGCGTCGCGGCTGGCCATATACAAGATCCATGTCAAGGACAAGCCACTGGCAAAGGACGTGGACCTCGAGCAGATCGCGCGCGAGTCGAAAAACTACGTGGGCGCCGACATCGAGGCCGTGTGTCGCGAGGCTGCCATGCTGGCGATCCGAGAGTACATCACGCCGGACATGTCGCCGGAAGAGGCGCGGAAGAACGCCGGCTCGATCCAGATCAAAATGAAGCACTTCCAGGACGCTCTGAAGAAGGTGAGCCCGACGGTCAGCCGTGACGTGGCCCAGCGCTACGAACGGCTCACGGAAGAGTTCGCACGACAGGTCGTGGGCGGCTACGACCGCACGAAAGAGGAAAAGACGCCCGAAGAGAAGAAAGCGAAAGATAAAAAGCCCGTCGAGATGAGGACGGCATCCTGAAGGAGGAAAGAGATATGGCAGAAAAGAAGCGAAGAGACCCCTTCGACATGTTCAGAGACTTCGACGAGATGTTCAACGAGATGCTCCGGGAGATGGAATCCGGCCACATTCAGGAGGAAGGGCCATTCTTCTACGGCTTCTCCCTGAACCAGCGTCCCGGCGAAGAGCCGGAGATCCGCGAGTTTGGCAACATCCACCCGGGCCGGGACACCGTGGAGATCGGCGAGCGCAAGCCGCTGATTGACGTGTTCGACACGGATGGCACCATCCAGGTGGTCGCCGAGATGCCAGGGATCGAGAAGTCTGACGTCGAGCTGAGCGTCGACGGTCGCAACCTCGAGGTCCATGCGGCTCGTGGCGACCGGCGGTACAATGAGACTGTCGAGCTGCCTGCCGATGTCGACGAGAACAGCGCGAAGGCCACCTACAAGAACGGAGTGCTTGAGGTCACGCTCAAGAAGACCCCGAAAAAGAGGAAAGGCAAGAAGATCAACGTGGACTGAGCGGGCGATGGGCCCGCCATTTTTCTTTTATCGGTTTTGATTTTACCATAAAATCGGTGTCTAACCAGTCATAGCTGTGATATCCTTAGAAGTTGCCTATAGCCACGGTCCCTTGCTTTCCCACTAATGAGGTTGCGGTTAAACTTACAGCACCAGTAATGTGAATGTTACGTTTCCGCTTCCTTGTGGTACTTGCCGGGACCGTGGCCGGATAGGTTTAGGTGGGTATTGAGGTGGGTGTTGAGGTGGGTGTTGGAGATGGAGTTGGTGTAGCGGTAAGCTTGGTGACAAGTTACAGACACTACAGGGCTCTCCACCCTTGCAGCGCACACCTGCGTGGGTATTCGCGATGTGTGCTACAATCCATACCAATGTAATGACAATATATCAAACCATATGCTATAGTTGAGCGAAAATATTCAGGGGCGCCGGTGAAAGTTTTGACTTTTCAAATGTATACCGTTTTTTCGGCGAAACTGCCTCCGCTTACGGCGTTATTTGTCGTCCCGTTACGGGCAGGTGAGCATGCGGACGGGGCTAGACGCGTCATGAGCCTGACGTCCACCATGTCCAGCCCGGATACAGGCCCGGGAACAGTGACGGAATGATCCGTAATAGCCAGCTCGTCGTCTGTAGTAATTCACCCTGGCCGGGCAGCTGTGGGAAACCTGGCCATGTGAATACAGGCTTTTCACCATGCTGTGGCGGTATCATCGTCGGAGGCGCCGGGGGCAGCGAAGGCTGCACTGCTGGCAGAGCCGGGCCAGCCGATGCCCCTGCAGCAGATGCGGGCACGGGCGGCGCAAGTTGAGACGTGCCAGGCGGCATCGAAGGCGCAACTGGCTGTGTCCCCCCGGGCATCTGCGCCGTTTCCAGTGCCCGGGGTGAAGGCTGCGGAAGCGGAGATGGCGTGCCCACCACGGAGGTACCGCCGCGGATACCTCCAGTGCTGACGACGGTACCACCGCCTCCCACTGCGTGTCCTCCCGGAGCTTCTGCCGTGCCTCCTGGCCTGAAGGCCGAAATGTACCCGGAAGCGAACAGGGCGATCAGGCTTCCCGCGATCAAGATCGTGGCAGCCGCTAAGATGAGCTTTACGATTTCCCGCACCACTCTAATCCCTTACATATTTTTTACATGGCAGGCAAATAAATATGATCGCCATATTGGGGGGAAACACGTACAGTCATTTTTTAAAAGGTTATATATGCGAGCCCGTGGTTGAACACGAGGTACACGACGTACACTACGTACACGACGAACGGTTAACAAAATGCTTAGCATTGCCCTTTTTAAAAGAACGTTGTGTACGTTGTGTTCAGCCACAGGATAGCCCGTGTAAAAAGCGAAACGGGGGTAAAGCCCCGGACGCCGTGCGGGGTATAAAGATCTTACCATGCTTTATTCTTACTAGTTCAGGTCACAAATGGGATGGCATCGGGGGCTTAATAGGCACTTGTTTCTACAGCGTTTAACCCTATGCACAATAGAACATGACCTGGTATATAGGGCTATATATAGGGCTATTAAATGCTAAAGTATATTATGGTGCAACCAGCATTAGCATCATAGCTCCAGATCGCAAAAAAGGGCAACGGAGGCAGCATGAAAGAAGAAATGAGCAGTGTGGACGTATTCGCCGTGACCGCGGAATTGCAGTTCCTCCTCGACGCCAAGCTCGAGAAGGTCTACCAGCATACGCCCGACGAGATACGGCTGAAGCTACAGGAGTTCAAGACCGGCAAGTATGACCTGATCATCGAGGCCGGGCGCCGGCTGCACCTGTCGAGCCATCCGCGCGAGTCTCCGAAGCTGCCGCCGGCCTTCGCCATGATCCTGCGGAAATACATGATGGGCGGGCGCATTACTGCGATACGCCAGCACGGTTTCGACAGGATTGTAGAGATCGAGGTCGTCCGGGCAGGCGAGAAGACCATCCTGGTAGCGGAGCTGTTCGCTAAGGGTAACGTAGTGCTGCTGGACGCCGACCGCAGGATCATCATGCCGCTGAAGTCGATCAAGATGAAAGACCGCGACGTGCTGCGCGGTGAGACCTATGAATACCCGTCTCCCCAGCTCAGCCCGATCACGATCACCGAAAGTGAGCTGGTCCGGCTGTTCGCCCAGTCAGATAAGGACGTGGTCAGGACGCTGGCCACCCAGACCAGCATCGGCGGCATGTACGCGGAAGAGGCCTGTCTCATCGCCGGCATCGACAAGAGCCGGGAAGCGAAATCGCTCGCGGAAAGCGAGGTGCGCCTGATGCTCAACGGCATCAGGACCCTGTTCAAGCCGCTGGCCGAGGGCACACTGCGGCCTCAGATCGTCCGGGCGGACGGCAAGGACATCGACGTGCTGCCGCTGGAGCTGAAGCGGTACGATGGCTTCGAGAAGGTCTTCTTCGACTCGTTCAACAAGGCGCTGGACGCATATTTCAGCGCCCGGACGGTCACTGAGATCAAGGCGGCGGCCGCCCAGAAGAAAGTCGAGAAGCTCGGGCCGCTGGAACGTCGTCTCCGCCAGCAGGAAGACGCCATCGTAAAGTTCGAAAAGGATGAGCAGGAGAACGTTCGCAAGGGCGAGATCATCTACGCGGAATACCAGCAGATCGAGAGCATCATCAAGGTCATAAGCGGCGCCAGGTCGAAGGGCTACTCCTGGGACGATATCAGGAAGACGCTGAAGGACGCGAAGAAAGCAGGCAACGCCGCCGCTACGGCCATACAGGCTGTAGACCCCGCCACCGGCACGATATCCGTCAAACTCCCCGAAGCGACGCTGAACATCGACGTAGCGCTCACAGTGCCGCAGAATGCGCAGGTTTACTATGACAAGGCGAAGAAGGTGCAGTCGAAGAAGGAAGGCGCCCTGAAGGCCATTGGGGAGACGAAGAAGGCCATGGCAAAGGCTCAGCCTCGTGCGGCAGATGCATCGCCGAAGAAGCCATCCATGAAGCCACGCAAGCCCCGATGGTACGATCGGTTCCGATGGTTCTTCACTTCAGACGGGTTCCTCGTGGTCGGGGGCCGGGATGCTGACTCCAATGAGGAGATCGTGAAGAAGTACATGGACAGGAACGACGTATTCTTCCATGCACAGGCCCACGGCGCTCCAATCACTGTCATCAAGTCCGAAGGCCGGGAGATCACGCCTGAGGCGCTGTCCGAGACCGCGCAGTTCGCCGTCTCCTACTCCTCGGTCTGGAAGGCCGGCCAGTTCTCCGGCGACTGCTACTGGGTGCGCCCGGAGCAGGTGTCCAAGACGCCTGAGTCCGGCGAGTATGTGGCGAAGGGAGCATTTATCGTGCGCGGCGAGAGAAACTACGTGAAGGACGTGCCAGTGCGCGCCGCCGTAGGCATCCGGTTCGACGAGACGGGATGCTACGTCATCGGGGGCCCGGTGGCCTCCGTGAAGGCCCGCGCGAAGTACAGCCTGGAAATCGAGCCTGGCGAGCTGAATCAGGGCGACGCTGCCAAGAAGATCTACCGGCACTTCCTGGAACACTCGAGCCAGGACGACTCCAAAGCCATCCGCCAGGCCGCGTCGCCCGACCGCATCATGATGTTCATGCCCCCCGGGGAGACGAGGATTGCTCAATAGCGAGCAATGAGGATCGCACAATGAAGGTCAACAAGGAAGAGTACCGCGGAGACTACGGCGAAATATCGCTGACGCCCGAGTCGCTGGATGATCTCTGGCACCTGAAATATATTATCGAGCCCGGCGACAAGGTATTTTCCATGACCTACCGGGCGATCGACTCAGTATCCGACAAGATCCGCCCCGATAAGGTCGAAAAGAAACTGGTGAGACTCGGTGTGAACGTCGAGTCGGTCGAGTTCCATAAGTTTTCGAACCGCTTGCGTATCAAGGGCGTCATTCTTTCTGACATCGACACAGGCGCATATCACACGTTGAATATCGAGCCATATACTGAGCTGTCCATCATCAAGCACTGGAAACCCGACCAGATCGAGCGCATCCGTGAGGCAATAGAGGCCGCGAAACGCCCCGAGGTGGAAATCGTGACCATCGAGGAAGGCGAGGCCGCCATCGGCTACCTGCGCCAGTACGGCATCGAAGAAGTATCCCGCATCCGCCAGTCGTCATCGGGCAAGCGCGAGGGCACTGATGCGAGGTCCGAGTTCTTCGCCGAGGTGGCACGACAACTAAAATACGCCGACAAGGTGCAGACTTTCGTGGTCGCAGGCCCGGGCTTCATCAAGGACGACTTTGTCAAGTTCCTCAAGAACAATAATCCCGAGATCGCGCAAAAGGTGGTCGTGGAGGACGTCTCCTCCATCGGCTCGTCCGGCTTCCAGGAAGTGCTCCGCCGCGGCGCCATACAGAGGGTCGCCGAGGAGACGCGCATCACCCGGGAGGCGCAACTGATCGAAGTGCTGCTCGCCGGCATCGCGAAAGGCGGAGGAAAGGTGGCCTACGGCTACGACGAGGTGAAGAAGGCTGTGGACTACGGTGCTGTGGAGACGCTGCTAATCGCCGACGAGGTGCTGCGAGGATACCGAGAGAAAGGCCACGTCCACGTGGAAAAGCTCATGCGCGAGGTTGAGCACTCTCGCGGCAAGGTCATCGTCTTCTCTACTGAGTTCGAGCCCGGGCAACGGCTCGAAAAGCTGGGCGGTATCGCTGCTATCCTGCGGTTTCCCATTCCTGCCGAATGAAATCGCTATTTTCTGCTTTGAGTGTCGGGCGGCCTGAAGACGAGGGCCCGGCGGCCTGAACGCGAGGGCCCGGCGGCCCGGTCGCGCGCGTTTAGTAAGCATGGGCAGAGCTGAGCGATGGATTTCCTGCCATGGCTACTATACCAGGCTTTGTTTCGGGCTTCTGTACAGCGGGACTCTCACCAAGATCGTACGATGCAAAGCTGAAACAAGAATGATCAAAGCGTCGTCGCCCGGCATCTTTTTACCGGCACTTTTAATATCATTCTCACGCAAAATTCTATCCATGGGCATTGTAGGGGATATCGCTGACATTTTCAGGAAGGACTGGAAGCTCTTCGTCGCTTCGAACGTCTTCCTCTTCGGGCTTTTCATCCTTGGCATGTTCGTCGGGCTGGCGTTCCCGGACGTCCATAACGCGCTGGCCAGATGGATCGAGCAGGCGACGTCAACCGGGCCGGTAAGCACTGCCAGCGATACGCTGACGACAGGGGATATCTGGCTGGGCACCTGGCAGATATTTTCGCACAACTATTTCATCACCCTCGCGGTGTCCTTAGTGTCACTCATTTTCCCACCACTGATACTCTTCGTGTTCGGCATCCAGTTCTTCGCGTTCGGCATCGTGTACTCTATACCAGAAATGCTGAGCAACCCAGTGTCGCTCATCCCTGTCGTGGGCACGCTGTTGCTGGAAGGAGGGGGCTACGTCATTGCCATCTTCGCCTCCATGCGGCTGGTCGAGGCGCTGATCTGGCCAGGGCGCTTTGGCGAGCGGTCATCCATAAAGGCGTATCTTCGGGCGGTCGCAGACAGTGCGAAGCTTCTCGTCATGGCAGGGATCGTACTCGCCGTGGCCGCATTATACGAGGCCGCGTCCATCGTGCTGATTCTGGGCTTCGGAAAATAGCAAGACAGTGAACTACCCCGCTCTGAACTGCGGGGCTTCTTGTCTCATTGTCAAAGCTTGTTCCACACTGATGCGGAGCAGAGGCTTTGGCTCTGCAAGCTCTACGGCGTGTCCCACGCCTGCAATAAGAATATTACGCGCGGCGTTGTAATCTCTATCAACTACAAAGCCGCAAACCGGACAGTCGTGAACCCTGTCCCTCAATGTTTTTTTCACGATGTTGCCGCACCTGGAGCACCTTTGCGTCGTTCCTTTTGCTTCTACTTTGATGACCTTTCTACCGGCACTCTCAGCCTTGTACCCGACCATCACGAGGAAACGACTCCACGCGGCGTCATGAATACTACGATGCAACCCCTTCTTACGTCCTTTCTCTTTCAAATCTTTCACATCGAGGTCTTCCACACAAATCGTCCCATAATTATTGACGTAATACCGGGACAGTTTATGCAGGAAATCGTTACGCTGACTTTTCACCTTATCGTGCAG
>JAEZKS010000290.1 GCA_023436075.1 Methanobacteriota archaeon | reverse complement strand
ATGCCCAGGTATCTGAAGCCGAGCGCAACCGCCTCCTCCCTGTCGTAGATTCGTCTTCCGTCAATGATGAGTGGCGTCCGCATCAGCCCCTTCACGCGCCGCAGGTCCAGCTTTTTGAACTCCCGGTGGGCCGTCATCAGCACCAGCGCGTCCGCGCCTTCCAGCGCCACATAAGCATCCCGGTCACGCACGCCGAAACGTTCCAGAGGACTGCCGTTCACGTAGGGATCGACTACGTGGATGCGCGCTTCCCGCCTCGACAGCTCTTCGAGGAGCGTCTCTACCGGCGTTTCCCGTGGGTCGCCGACGTTTTCCTTGTACGAGAAGCCGAGCACGACGATCTTCGAGTTCTTGAGCGGCTTTTCCCGGGTATTCAGGCCCTCGACAAGCAGATCGAAGACGTGGAGTGGCATACCATCGTTCACTGACCTGCCGGCCGTGATCACCCGGGGGTGGTAGCCCAGCTCCTCCGCCTTGTGGACGAGATAGTACGGATCGACGGGCAGGCAGTGGCCGCCGACGCCGGCGCCAGGATAGTACACGTTGAAGTTCCACTTGGTAGAAGCCGCCCGGATCACGGCCATGACGTCGATGCCCATGCGCTCGAAGATGAGGGCGAACTCGTTCATGAGGGCGATGTTCAGGTCGCGCTGCACGTTCTCGATGATCTTCGCCGCTTCGGCCGTCTTGATGTCCTCCACGAGGCATATGTCCCTGGCGATGTTCCTGTACAGGGCCGCAGCGACCCGTCCCCAGTCCGGCGTGATGCCCCCGATCACCCGGATGACGTCGGAGATGGTGTGCTGTGCATCTCCCGGGTTGTATCGCTCCGGGCAGTGGGCGAGCCCGAAGTCCCGCCCCGCCATCAGTCCGGACTCCTCCAGCACTGGCTTGAGGACGTCCTCTGTCACGCCAGGGTATACCGTGGACTCCAGGACGACCAGCTTTCCCGGCGCGAGGCCTTTCGCGATTTCCCGTCCGGAGGCCACTACTGGCAGAAGATCAGGCCGCTTGTCCGACGTGACTGGGGTAGGGACAACGATGAGCACGACATCGCTTGCATGTACTGCTTCGGCCGTGTCGACTGTTGCAGATAACCTGCCTGCGGAGACCATGTCCGCCACGCGACCGCCAAGCCCTAGATCGTGAAGGTGACAGCCGCCAGCGTTGATCAGGTCGACTACGCTTCGCTTCAGGTCGGCTCCTGTGACTGTATACCCCTGTTCTGCGAATGCTATTGCCGTGGGCAGTCCCACATAGCCCAGGCCGACCACACATACTCTCGCGGTCCTGTCGCCGATCTTCCGGTACAGGTTTGTCAGTTCTGGCATGCTGCGAGGGCTCCGACAGTTTCTCTCAGTTCCTCTTTGAAGTCGCTCGCCGGCGCGTATCGGAAGCGGCCTGCCCTCGAAATGTCGGCCAGCGAGTGCATGATGTCTCCGGGCCGGGGCTTCAGGTACACCGGCCTGATATCCTTGCCCAGCAGCTCGTTGATCATCCCGATCAGCTGGTTGAGCGTGATGCTCCGGCCGCAGGCCACGTTGAAGACGCCCGTCTGCCCCGAAGTACAGGCTTTGATCGTGGCATCGACCACATGCCTGACGTAAGTGAAGTCACGACTCTGCTCGCCGTCGCCGTAGACAAACGGCGACCGGTCGTCCAGCATCGCCCGCGCGAACCGGGGGATGACTGCCGCATACGGGGAATCCGGGTCCTGGCGAGGGCCGAAGACGTTGAAGTAGCGGAGTGAGACGCTCTTGAGGCCGTATACCTCTCCGAAGGCCATGCAGTACATTTCTCCTGCAGCTTTGGTTACAGCGTAAGGCGATTTAGGGCTCATGGGCATGTCCTCGGACTTAGGCAGCGTCGGCGCATCGCCATACACTGATGACGAAGAGGCGAAGACGACTTTCCGGACGCCGGCATCTTTCGCGGCTGTCAGCACGTTCAGCGTGCCGGTCAGGTTCGCGTGATGCGATCTCATCGGGTCGCTGATGCTCCGGGGCACGCTCGGCAGCGCGGCGAGATGGAAAACATAGTCTTTGTCTTCGAATAGTGGCGCAAGGTCTATAGTGGAGATATCCCCGTCCACTACGGTCAGTCCCCTGTCCAGCAGATGCTTTACGTTATCCAGGCTACCGGTCGAACGATCGTCGATGACAGTGATGTCGTTATCGTCGATCAGCCTCTCCGCCAGGTGAGAGCCTATGAATCCGAGTCCTCCGGTGACAACGACTTTACGATCTCTCATGATACAACCTATTGTTATATTGGTATTAAAATATATTGTTATTTTATAATTAAGTATTGTTATCCAGGGGCTGAACGGTCACCCAGTCGACGTACTGGGTGTTTTCTCCGTCTCCGTGGGCAGCGGGGACCTTCGTGACCACCCAGCTATTGAAGTACAGGTAGCAGGAGCCCTGGGGCACATGATCGGTGGAAGTCCAGAGGGGTTTCTCCATGTCATCGATGTAGAAGTCCACGCGGTCCTCGTGCCAGTCGAAGCCATACAGGTGATAGTCCTCAGACGGATCGAAGGACAGCTTGAAGTTGCGCTCGTTCTTCACCATGTCCACCCAGGTAGTCAGCCGGGCCGTGGTCACGTTGCCCGACTTGATGAGCTCGATGTCGATCTCGTTGTGGTTGCCCGGTTCGGGCGTGTAGAGGAAGAATGTCAGGTAAGTGCCAGGCGTCTGGTTCACTCTCATGCTCGCCCGGTATTTGCCGTAAAGGAACTTGCCCTTCGTCTTGTACTCCGCACCGAGGTGCTGGTCCACGCTGGATTTCAGCACCAGGTTACCGTCGGAGAATGTCACGCCGGAGGGGACGAAAGTGGTATCGATGAAATCTGAATTTGGCTTATAGGACGGAACTGTCCAGATGTCGTCGTTTTTCTCGGCAAAGTTGTCGTACAGCAGGTAACCCGGAGGCACCTGTCCGGTCACATCCGTCATGTTCGTGCTGTTGTCCACATCTACGGACCCTGACCAGGGGGCGACGGAATGCAGCGGCTGATCGGGCACTACGCCGTCTATCGGCAGTTGATCAGTCTGGAGGTAATAGCTCGTTGTCAAAGCTGCGGCTATGGCAGCGATGGCCATGAGAACGATGACCGAAACGACTCCTCTGATACTAATGTGTTATACCCCATACATGTGAGGAGCCTTTGAGTATTTAATATTTTTCTAATAATATATTTATAGTATGGTAATTGTTACAGTATTAATAGCTAAATAGGCGTTCGTCCGCCAGGTACCTTGTTCACTATGTCCCCTAGCCTGAACGACCCGATGCAGAACATTGCAAAGGGCACCGGTATCATATTCATCGGCGTCGTGGCCGCGCTGGTCCTGAACTTCCTCCTGCGGATGGTCATGATCAGGTACGTGACGGAGGACGAATATGGCATTTACTCGCTGGCCGTGCTGCTGGCCGGCATCGTCGGCGCGGTCGCCATGCTCGGGATGGACGAGGGCGTCGCCAGACACATCGCATTCTTTGTGGGGAAATCCGAAGATTCGCGCGTCGGCAGGATCATCGCTTCCTCCCTCCGTGTCACGCTGGCATCAAGCCTCGTCTTTGCCGCGCTGATGTTCGTCTTCTCGGACGTCATCGCGACGGCTGTTTTTCACTCTACGGCGATGTCCGGGGTGCTACGGATCATGTCCGCAGCCATACCGCTGACTGCATTGCTACAGGTCCTGACTTCCATCATGCGCGGCCTCCACGAGCCATGGGCACGGGCCTTTTTCAAGGATACGCTGCGGCCCCTGCTGTTCCTCATCCTGCTGGTCGGCATCATCATGTTACGGCTGCCCTTCGACAGCATCATCTACGCCTACGTAGCCTCCATGGCCATAGCGCTGGCCGCTCTCGCCGTCTACACCGCCCGTGCGCGACCGGACAGGCCGGCGGCATCCGCCCGGGAGGACCGGAGCGTCACGAAGGACCTGCTGTCATTTTCGCTGCCGCTGCTGTCCGTCAACCTGCTCATGCTTCTCATGTCCCAGGCGACCATGCTGATCCTGGGATATTTCGAGGACCCGGGCGAGGCGGGCAAGTACGACCTCGCGGTCACCGCAGCAAGCCTGCTGCTGATCGTGATCAACTCCATGGGCTACATCTATACGCCCACTGCGTCAAGCCTGTTCGGGAAAGGCCGGATGGAGGAACTCCGTCAGAGCTACGTGGCTTCGACCCGATGGGGCTACGTCCTTACTGTCCCGGTTCTCTTCCCGCTGCTGCTGTTCACCGCTCCGTTCGTCGAGATGCTGTATGGGGCAAAGTACCTGAGCATCGTGCTCGTCCTGCAGATCATCATCGTCGGCTACATGGTGAACCCTGTCACTGGCCCCAATTATCACACTTTGATCGCCGCAGGCAGGATGCGGGCGATCGTCGAGTCGTTCCTGCTGAATGCGATCTCCAACGTCGCGTTCTGCCTGCTGCTCATACCGCCATACGGCATCGAGGGCGCCGCAGTGGCTGCATCCATATCGTCGGCCGTGGCCAATCTGCTGTTATCGTTCAGGCTGTACCAGCAGATGGGCATACATCCGCTGACCCGGAGCTATTTGTTGTCCGTCGTTTCATCTGTGGCTTTGCTTGGGGTATTCTATGCAGTCTTTCAGTTTATGCCCGGAGGCGCCTCTATTTTCCTTGTGCCTGTCTGGACGGGGCTTTATATTGCAGCCTACGTGGCCTCTCTCTTTGTATTCCATGCCATCGAGGCAGAGGACATCAAGATGCTGGGGGCGATCGAGAAGAGGCTTGGGCTGAAGGTGACTCCAGTTCTTGTAAAATATATTCGTTGATGACTCAGGCTCCAGAGGTTTTCGAGAGGGCACCGAGCTTCAACACAGAGGTCTCAGAGGTCGGCAAGAGGTCTCCAAGCTTCAACACAGAGGTCTCAGAGGACACAGAGGACGCACAGAGAAATAAAAAATATAGCTTCATGTAAGCCGTTCTGTTAAAATATCCTCTGTGATACCTCTGTGGCCTCTGAGACCTCTGTGTTGAAGCTCGGTGCCCTCTCGAAAACCTCTGGAACCTCAAGCTTGCAGAGAATCGTACAACGTCACGTATCTCTTTGCTACCGATCGCCAGCTAAATTGCTCTTCCACTTTCTTCCTCGCCCGCATGCCCATTGCCTGCCGCAGGCGTACATCGCCAAGCAGGCGGCAGAGATTATCGGCGTACTCTTCGTCCGTTCTTGAAACATCTCCCTCGCTGCCATCGGTGATGATCTCTCTCACGGCTCCCACCTCGCAGGTCAATACAGGCAGTCCCGACGCCATGGCTTCCAGCATCGTGACGGGAAAGTTGTCGTGTGTCGAATAATATACGAAGATGTCGGCCCGACTGAGCTCCTGTGAGGGATTATCCAGAAAGCCGGTAAAGCGGACAGGAAGGCCGAAGGCTGATGCCTTTTTCCGGACCGGATCAAGGTATTTCCCGCCTCCTACCACAGTGAGTTCCAGCTTCCCGTCGAAGCTCTTCCGTGCCAGATCGACGATCCGGAGCAGGTCGAGAACTCCCAGCGCCTTATCCTCGAAGTAGAACTTGGTGACTGTGACCAGACGTACCGGGCCATCGTCCCGACGTTCGTGGATAGCAAAGCGCTCAGGGAAAATGGCGTTCGGGATGACATCTGCGGCGTCGAGCCCGAGGCGCTCCTTCAGAAATCGACTTGGCGTGGTGATGAGGTCCGCATGGCGGACCGCCGGCGGATACATTAGCTTCCACAGGCTGTTCTCGATGCTGTAGTCGCCATGTACTGTCAGGACGACCGGCTTCTTCCAGAGCCGTAGAGAGATTGGCAACGTGCTATGTATGATGTCTGCATTCGACCTTACCGGGGCCGATAGCACTCGAGGGAGTTCGTGTACGTGGCTTGCGGTGTGTCCGTCAGCAGCGTTCAGACATTCGACCAGGCTATGGCCCCAGTTATAAGGGCCTCCACGCCTAACGGGCGTCAGCACGTTCACTTTCACCGGCGGGTATCTCCACGGCGATCACTTGTTTGTTTCCCGCTCCCCGGCCCTTCCAGTATCGATCTATCACCTGCCGGTACCTCACCTCTACCTGCCGGCAGACTATCTCCCAGCAATAGCGCTCCTCCATGCGCTTCCGGCCGGCGACGCCCATGCTCCTGGCCAGTGCCGGGTCTTCGATCAGTCGTTTCAGCGCGAGGTACAGCTCTTCGGTGTCACGGGGCCTGACGAGCAGCCCCGTGACCTCGTTTTCCAGGATATGGGGTATCTCCCCGACGTCCGTCGCGACCACTGCGAGGCCCGATGCCGATGCCTCCATTACCACGTTTGCCGCCCCCTCAGACAGCGAGGGCAGCACGAAGATGTCGGCCGTTTTCATCAGCTCCGGGACGTCGGTCCGGTAGCCAGTAAAGATGATCCTACCCTGATGCCCCTCCGCCATCGCCACGTACTCTGCGTACAGGCTGACTTCGCCGACGACCAGCAGCTTGACATCATGATGGTCATTCATGATGCGCTTGGCCGCATCGATCAAGTAAGGTATGCCCTTGACACGATCGAGCCGGCCGACGAACAGGACGAGAGTCTCGTCGCTCGAGATCCCGAACTCCTTCCGCAGCCCGTTCTTGGGATAGTCCGGCTTGAAGGTGTTCACGTCCACGCCCCGGTTGATGAGAAACGTCTTGCCAGTGTCGATGCCCAGGTTTCCGGTCTGGCGGTCCAGGTCCGAGACGAGGAGCTGGACGCCATCCGATGCCTTGAGGAACCATTTCCCGAGCAGGACCGTGTATACGTATCCGACCGTGTCCACGAGCCGATCGC
The DNA here is from genome assembly GCA_023436075.1 of Methanobacteriota archaeon. Lineage (GTDB taxonomy): Archaea > Halobacteriota > Methanocellia > Methanocellales > Methanocellaceae > Methanocella_A. The sequence continues at coordinate 6,737 of JAEZKS010000290.1, read as the reverse complement.
CGAAGAACCAGTTGATGCCGGGCAACACGTCAGTCGTCACGACGAACGGCTTCTTTATCCGGCCCCGGAGCAGGAGGCTCGGCAGCGTGGTAAGGTAGATCATGTGGCCGAAGACCACGATGTCCGGGTCCCATTCGCGACATACGTTGCTGATCTTATCGGCGAGCTTGAATATGTGGGGTAGCGGATACCTGACCGACTTCATGAGGAAGAGGTACGGCATGCGGTAGACCTCCACGTTGTCGTTGACCTTTTCGTAGGGCGTCTGGCCTTTCCAGAGGACGGTGATGATCCTGAACTGATGGCCGGCTTCACTCAGTCGGGTGACATGCCTGTACTCGAATATCCCCTGCCGGGACTCAGGCGTGGTCGGATTGACGGACGGAAACCAGGGTAAAATATAGCAGATTTTCATTTGTATCCCTTTTGAAGAAAGGGCGCTACCTCACATGTAGAAATATATTATCTAATTATATTAATATGTTATTATAATACTATTTACTCAATGGGAAGATAAAAAAGAAAGGACGGCCTGCGACAGGCCGCCGCTGATTGCTGTCTCTGTCTATAGCTTCTCGACTGTGACCCAGTCGACGTACTGGGTATTGAGGCCATTGCCATGGTCCGCCGGGACGTCCTTGACTACCCAGCTATTGAAGTACAGGTACATCTGCTGAGTCGGGACCTTGCTGCGCGAAGTCCAGATGAGCTTGCCGTCGATGTAGAAGTCCACGTGGTCCTTATACCAGTCATAGCCGTACACATGGTACGCAGCAGCCGGGTCGAACGGGAGCTTGTAGATGTAATAGTTCCGCTGCCCGTCATACCAGGTGGTAAGCATGGCCGACGTCGTCGAGCCGCTCTTGATCAGCTCGATGTCGATCTCATTGTGCTTCTCGCCGCCGTTTCCGCCCGCCCAGATGTAGTTGAAGAAGGCTATGTAGGTGCCCGGCGTCTGGGTGAGCTTCATGCTCGCACGGTAACTGGTGCCGGGGCTGAACAGCCCTTTGGACTTGAGCTCTCCTCCTGTGTGGGCATCCACGTTCGACTTGATCACCAGCTTACCGTCTGAAAATCCTACGTTGGACGTCAGGAACGTAGTGTCGATGAATGACGACTGCTTGTAGGCCGAGATGCCCCAGGTGTTGCTTTGCAGCGAGTTGAAGTCATCCTTGAGCAGGTATCCGGTGCCCGGTGCTGGCGTGGGCGTTGCCGGCGGTGTCGGTGTTGCGGTCGGTTTTGGCGTTGGCGTGGGCGTTGCCGTGGGTTTTGCCGTTGGCGTTGCTGTCGGCTTTGCCGTGGGTGTTGCAGGCGGCTTTACCGTTGGTTTTGGCGTTGGTGTCGGGTTGTTTGAGCCACCGGTCACGTGGCTCGTGATCGTTTCTACCAGCGGGCAGGTGTCTCTGATGCCGTTGCTCGTGTACGCCGTGTCGCCGAGACCGTTCGCGTTCTTATCAACACTATTTTAGTCTCCCCAGTGGTTGCCCAGGTAGTTCGTCATGAGATTGCCATGATACGTGTACCGGGTAAGAGGCGAGTAGAACGTGTTAGAACCACCCGAACTGTAGCCGTTGTTGAAATCGTTCAGGTAGATCACGTTGCCCGTGCTGCTTCCCTCGATGTTCAAGCCTTTGCCTGAGCTGGTCACCTTGTTGCCGGTCAGCGTGTTCTTGCTACTGCTCCGGATGGTGATGCCGGCATTGGATGCACCATCCACGTTGTTACCCTTAACCGTGCTACCCGTGCCAGATTCGAGGAAGATGCCCCAGCCGCAACCGCTAACCTTATTGTTAGCGACAGTCGCACCGCTGGCGGAGATGATGATGCCGCTGTTGGATTGGCTGCTGTTGCGCACGGTGAAACCATCGACAGTCGCAGCCGCATTCACCGTAACAGCCTTGGTCAAGATGACGTTTTCGCTATAGGTGCCACTGCTCACGAGGATGATCGAGCCCGCGGGAGCGGCGTTGACTGCAGACTGGATAGTCTTATAGCTGCCGCCAGGCCCGACGGTGATCGTCTGCACAGCCGCAGTTGCCGGGAAAGCGATGGCTGAGGAAGCTACGAGAGCTATGGCTAACAGGGCTGATAATATTATGCGTTTAATGGTTACACCACCTGTTTTTGCTTTTATAGTATGGCCTGGCGAGCGGCTGTCCAGAATGCGAACGTTTTTCCACAATTGCCGCAAGAATGCCTGGGCCTAGTCTGTCATGAACAGGTGGTTTAGTGGCAATAGTTTAAATATCTTTTACTAACGGGACAAAAATTTGTAATTTAATGGGCCCGTTTTCGATGAAAACCATCGCCAGGGCTTTTCGGCTCTGATCGGGCCATGGCTTATGATTATTGCCCTAATAGTAGACTTCCGAGCCTCCGTTAGCGTAGATCTTGTTGCGGCCATTTTTCAGGCCTGTCAGGTCGGTGACTACGAGATCCTTGACCTGGCCTCTCGCTACGAGCCCGATTGACTGGTCGTTCAGCACGTTATATGTCCCCATGTAGATGTAAGACCCCAGCGGCGTCTTATCCACGTTGTTCGGCAGCTGATAAGACCGGCTGGTGTTCCAGTCCTGTAGGAAGAGCCAGCGATACATGTCGCTGAATATCGGGGGCGTATAGTTCATGTTCTGTGAACGGGCGATCGCCTGCTGGGCGTCGATAGTCCATTCGGCTCCGGCTTTCTCGAATCCGTTGTATATCGCATAGGTCACATTTGCGCCTTTCCTGTCCAGCGAATATGACATGGGCACGTCTTTGGTGATCTGGAAGATTAACCCGGTATTGAAGATCAGGTAGAAGACCAGGAATATGGACAGGAGCGCGATAGCCACATTCAGCGTGCCGGGCGTGCTGCGCTTCAAGACCTTGCCGATCGCCAGGAAGACGAATACCCAGCCAAGCACGAAGAACGGCGCGAGGAAGATGAGGGCGATCTGGTAGATCCGTGTCGTGTTCAGCGCGCTGGCCATGTACGGCAGGACCAGGGCGGCTCCCAGTATCAGCATGTTGACGAAAGCCAGCCAGTAGTACTCGCGCCTGATCCTCATCGGCCATCTGGCGAAGAACCCGATCAATATGCCTATGCCTAGCAGGCCCTGGGTCGATATCATCAGATAGAGGAACATCCTGTGCAGGAACGAGTCGCTGCCGCCTGAGGTGATCAGCTGAATTGCCTGTGTAGTGACAGGCGGTGGCGTCGGTGTCAGAGTCGGGGACCCCGGCGTCGGAGTAGGTGCGCCCGTCGGCGTACCCGGCGTTGGCGTGACTACCGGCACCTCAGGCGTCAGGAGCTTTGTGACCACTGTCTCGATCGGCTGCTCGATCTGGTGCGTCACTTGCGTTATCGTAACCAACGGGTTCGCAGACGAGGTATATACATACCAGATCGCGCAAAAGGCGATGAAGGCAACGATCAGCATCGGGCCGAGTCTCCTGTTCATATCCTTTACTGTTCCTTTCCTGAGCATCGAGGCGACGTATGCGAACGCCCATCCGAGGGCGATGATGCCGATGAAGATGAAGGTCAGCCCGTAGTGGGAGACTACGAGAGAGCACGCGAATATCGCGAACAGCAGAGCCCAGCGGGACTTTTGCATGCTCCTGTCCAGGATCAGCAGCAGGATAAGCACGAGAAACAGCTCGGCAATCTCCTGCCGCGCGAGCTGTAGCATCTCCGTGAAGAAGACTACCTGGGAGGAGAAGAAGGCGGCCGCCATGAACGCCATCCTGTCGTCAGACTGCTTCCTGTATACCTGGTAAAGGGCCAGCGGCACCAGCGCAAAGAGCAGAGGGAAAACGATCTTGTAGACCCATATGACGTCCGTGCTCAGGAAAATTGAAAATATCGGGGCAAGCATGACGATGCTGAGCATGGAATTGATGATGTAGCTCATGGACACAGTCCAGTAGCCATTGTTGATTATGGAGTCGGCCAGGTATTTTTCCTGGTGGATGTCCCAGCCGATCAGGCTGTCGGATATCAGCGAGTTATGGAACAGGAGCGAGATGGCGATCACGAATATCGCCAGAGAGTACAGCTCTCGCGGGATCAGGAGATTAAAGCCCACCAGCAGCACGATGATGGCGACGGCTGCTATCATTGCCAGCAGTAGAATGTTGTCGCTGCTGGTGTTCATCAGGTGGGTGCCGAAGATTGACAGGAACGGGACAAGCATCAGAAGCAAAGCCTGCGGGGACAGGACGAGCCCGGCATCCAGAGTCGGATCGCCATCGTAATCTCTGTCCCGGAGATAGCTGATGACACAGAGAGACAGGACCAGCGCCGTCAGGGCGACGGTCAGCGGGAACAGTTCTATGGGGCGTGAATAGCCGATCAACGGAAGGAACATGTTCAGAAAAACGCCCGTGAACATCAGCGCAGACAGGCTCAGGCCCGTGGCAAAAAGCATTGACACGGCTGATCCGAGCTTATGGATACTACATGCCCGGAGAATCAGCATGCCGGGAATGAACGCCAGGTAGACGGACAGGACGATCTCCCCTATCAGCGGCGGGTGAATTCCGTTGTCGCGCAGCCATAATACCAGCAATGCCGCTGCCTGTATCGCGAGCACGACGCCCAGGAACTGATAGATGTTCCAGTCGTTCATCCGTAACGGATCCTTTATCCTCATGTTATCACGCAGTATCACGGCCGGTTTTATATCAGACATATTTGCCTCAGTGCATTCCTTGCGGACGCTTGTCGCCAGAGCGATGAATCGCCTGAAAAGCGCATGAGCCCGCCATGCAGGTCGTTATACACATAGTTATTATTATATAATTATAGATATAATTATTCATCACAGTCCCGTCGCTCTGGAATCAAAGCCGCTTTCAAACAATCGTTTAACTCCTATCGTTTCGGCGCAGAAAGGCTCCTGTGCCGTCATGGCTCGCGCGCAAGACAGTGTCGAGATCATTTGACGTTTTTACTAAGATAGACGCTCATGAAGCCGGCCGTAGTATTTTTACGCTGTACATAACGCTGGTGAAGTTCAGCAGGTCTTCATATTTTATGAAGACGATGTCGGCCATCCTGACGCCTGTCATCCGGCTGTAGACCAGTAGCGTGAGGGCAGTGTTGAGGAAGTATGTCATAGTAGAAGCAATCGCCGTGCCGTTGATTCCGTACGCGGGTATCAATAGCAGGTTAAGCGATGTGTTCGTGACGACAGAAATGGCTGAAATGGCCAGGTTGATCTTTGGCTTTCCATGGCTGTCAATCTCGTTTGATAGCATAAGGCCGATGCCAAGCACGACGGTGCCGGGAAGGAGCAACAATAGCGGTTCAAATGCCGGCTGATAGCTCTCTCCATACAAGATGCCGATCAGAAACCGCCCCGATATCGCTATCATGATGCCGGTCAGGATCGACAGTACAAACGTATTCCTGCAGATTCTGGGAGTGGTCTGGTTCAGTATATGTACTTCCGTACGTGGAGCTCTGGCGAAAACTGCCGAAATCACCATCGAACTTGTATATGCGATGACAATGCTGGCGCGAAATGCTGTCACTTGTAGTATCGGGAGTAAATGTATTCTGAATACATTTTCTGGAATCGATGTCGTCGAGGTATCGTTGCCGCACTTCCGGGTCCAGTCTCTTGATCAGGCCTACCTTGGCGGCCACGAAGTGGGGCGTTTTACCTATGATCTCGGCGATCTCGTTATACTGGTAGCCGTAGGCTTCCTTCAGCGCCACGAAAGCCTGCCCGAGCTCTATCGCGTTCAGGTCTTCCCGCTGCACGTTGGCAATGAGCTGCTTGAAGCGGAAATCTGCTTCTCTCTTCCGCGTCCATCACGATGTCCCGGCCCACGATCAGCTCTCGCACGCCCAGCTCCCGCAGCGCGGCAAGCCGTCGCGCGCCGTCGACGACCTCGTAGGTGTCATCCCCGGTCCGGCAGACCAGGATCGGCTGCAGCAGCCCGGCATCGGCGATGGTGACTTTCAAGCTGTCTACTGAATATGGGGCTTTGCGTATGTGCTCTTCCCGAAACTGTACTTTATCAATCGATATAGTAAAACAACGGCCTTCAGTACAACGAGAATTATTGCTCATGCTACGCATCCATCCTACAGCAAACTATAACTATACAAATAATATTATTATTTATTCTGAGCTATCAAATTAAACGACAAATAAGACAATTAATCAAATTATTAACGGTTGGGTTACAATCATCCCCCGTTATGCCGCGATCACATTTTTTACCACAGTTTCCCCGGTCATTGCCCCTGAGCCAGGCGCAGGCAATAAATAATTGCCGAATCCGACGATCGTCAGGCAAGTATCGGAGACTATAATATATTACTGGCGTGCCGGGACTGCTATTACTTGCGGAAGCCGGCCGGTCTTCACGAATGCCATCAACCGGTCCGGGCGGCAAAGCTCGAACCGCCAGACGAACCAGGCAATGGCGGCCAGGCCGATGATCTCCGGCACGTAGGCACTCGGGTTGTGAAGAAGCTGGTACCAGATGTAATCGGAATAATCCATCAAGTCCAGCCTCGGGAACTCCCATCCCAGCAGCGGCCATAGCGCAGTGCCGGGAGAACTCCATATCTGATCTTCCGTAATGTGGGCGGCTGCACCCAGTGCCAGGACGCTGATTCCCGTGAACCGATATTTCCTCTCTGCGTACACGGCGATTACCGCCAGAAGGATGATAAACATGACTGAGTGGGCGAAGATGCGGCCGTTCTGGAAGGTATCATAGAAGAGGTACTGGCC